>JAUWKH010000159.1 GCA_030614305.1 Bacteroidota bacterium | reverse complement strand
GGATTAAAGAAGCTGAAGCGCGTGGATTGTTAAATGTCAGTTCAACTCCGCTTGCATTAAAAATCTTTATTACTCCAGAAACTATTAATCTTTATGAAAAATACAATATTTTATCAAAAAAAGAACTTGTTGCCAGGTATGAAGCTTATCTTGAAAATTACACAAAAAAAATTCAAATTGAATCAAGAGTGATCGGCGATCTGGCTATTAACCATATAATTCCGGTTGCAATTAAATATCAGAATGTTTTGATTGAAAATGCAAAAGGACTGAAAGAAGTTCTTGATAATAAAACTTATGTAAGATTTTCGAGAAATCTTATCACATCTATCAAAGAAATTTCAGAGTATATTTTCGAGATTAAAAGCTTTGTCGGGGAAATGATATCCGAGCGGAAATTAGCTAACAAAATTACAGGTAGCGATAATAAAGCTATAGCTTACAATAAAAAAGTTCTGCCATATTTTGAAAAAATCAGGTATCATATTGACAAACTTGAAATGCTTGTTGATGATGAATTGTGGCCTTTACCAAAATATCGTGAATTATTATTTATGAAATAATTATTCAACTGTAACTGATTTGGCAAGATTTCTGGGCTGGTCAACATTACATCCTCTCATAACTGCAATATGATATGCAAGTTTCTGTAAAGGTATGGTTGCAAGTAATGGCACTAACATTTCTTCTGTTTCCGGTATTTCTACAACATAATCTGCAAGTTTCTTAACTTCAGTATCTCCTTCGGTAACAACTGCAATAATTATTCCTTTTCTTGCCTTAACTTCCTGAATATTGCTAATAACTTTATTATAGTATCCTTTATTAGTTGCAATAAACACTACAGGCATTTTTTCATCAATTAAAGCAATAGGACCATGTTTCATTTCTGCTGCAGGATAACCTTCTGCATGAATATATGAAATTTCTTTAAGTTTTAAAGCACCTTCAAGAGCAACAGGGAAATTGTATCCTCTGCCTAAGTATAAAAAGTTTTTTACGTCTTTAAATTTCCTTGCAATAGTTTTAATCTGATTGCCGGTTTTTAAAGTCCTCACAACTTTTTCAGGGATTGCTTCTAATTCATTTATAATTTGTTGGAATCTTGATTTTGAGATAGTACCTTTTTCCTGTGCAATAATTAAAGCCATCAAAGTTAAAATTGTAATTTGTGCTGTGAAAGCTTTTGTTGATGCAACGCCAATTTCAGGACCAGCATGTGTATATGAACCTGCATGAGTAGCTCTCGCTATTGATGAACCAACAACATTGCATATTCCAATTATTGTCGCTCCTTTTGACTTGGCTAATTCTATGGCAGCAAGTGTATCTGCTGTCTCACCCGATTGTGAAATAGCAATGACAATATCGTCTTCATTAATTATAGGATTTCTATACCTGAACTCAGAAGCATATTCAACTTCAACGGGAACTCTTGCAATATCCTCAAATAAATATTCTCCGACAAGTCCTGCATGCCAGGATGTTCCGCAGGCAATAATGATAATCCTCTTTGCATTAACTAACTTTTGCTGATATTCAATAATACCACCCAGTGTAATAATACTTTTTTTTGTATCCAAACGTCCTCTAAAACTATCTCTGATTGAGCGGGGTTGTTCATATATCTCCTTAAGCATAAAATGCTCAAAACCTCCCTTTTCCAAAGCACTTAAATTCATTTCTAATTTTTGGATATATGGAGTTTTATGTTCGTTTTTTATAGTCCATATTCTTAATTTTTTACCTTTTTTTATTACAGCTACTTCTTCTTCTTCAAGATAAACAACATTTCTGGTATATTCTATAATAGGAGTTGCATCAGAAGCTACGTAAAAATCATCTTTTCCAATACCGATTACCAGCGGGCTTCCTTTTCTTGCGGCAATAAGAACATCAGGCTCATTTTTTGAAATAACTACTATTGCATAGGCACCAATTACCTGGTTTAAAGCTATCCTGACAGCTTCACCAATTTTAACATTTTCATTTATAAGGATGTCTTCAATTAAGTATATTAATACTTCAGAATCGGTATCACTTGTAAATTTATAACCTCTTTTAATGAGTTCTTCTTTTAATAAAGCATAATTTTCAATTATACCGTTATGGATTATTGCAAAATTTTTGGAATACGAATAATGAGGGTGGGCATTAATATTATTAGGCTCTCCGTGTGTTGCCCATCTTGTATGAGCAATACCTATTGTACCTTTAACATTCTTATCTTTAACAAAATCTTTTAAATCTGATACTTTGCCTTTTGTTTTGAATACATTTAAATCTCCGTTTAAAATTGCTAAACCGGCGCTGTCATAACCTCTGTATTCTAATCTTTGTAACCCCTTTATTAAAATTGGGTAAGCTTGTTTTTCACCAACATATGCTATAATACCACACATAAAAAAATTGTTTTTAATACTATTAAAAATAATTTATGCAAAGATAATAAAATAATTACGGTGGTTGTTTCTTAAAAGAAAATTATTGCTAATTGAGTATAGTATATGTTAAAGATAATTTAATTCTATCCTCAAATGGTGTGGGAGGATTGGGGTTTGGACCAAATATAGTTAACCTGTCTGCTTTAACCGAACTACCTGAATTCATTAAATATAAACCATAATCTGTTTCGGTTCCGGTTAATAAATGCTGAATATGCCGTGTAATCCTGAACCGGTATTCTTTAACTGAAGAAATATATGTCCCGCCAAAATAAATATCACCTTCAAATTGGTCTATCAATACTTCGGTTTCTCCTTCTTCATTTATTTTAACTAAAGCTAATCGTGATGGAGGTTCAAAATCGTTGTTTCCTTCAATTCCTTTAATTATCAACATTGCCTGATTAACTGCAATATTCTCTGAGCTTATAAAATCTTTTATATTAGGAAATCTGATTTTTGTTTTAACGCCACCCATAGCTTGCAAATAAAGTATATTATCTCCGAGTGAAGTATCGCCGTTTAATACCTGATTTTTAAACTCAGGGCTGGTATCTTCATAATTATTATGATCATAATTATTGAACCGGGCGCAATTATCATTGATAACAAAATTAAACTGAAGAGAATCCTCTTCAGCATTTTGGTAATAAATTACCATTTGAGACATAGTTGACATCAAATCAAAATATAATATAGCACCTGCGGTTTCTACAGGTTCGGCAGTGATGTATAAGCCATGAAAAAATTCAAGAAAATTTTCATTATCTTCCAAATCTGTTTCCGAGGCATTCAGTAATTTATTACCAAGTTCGGAAGTGATTGAACTTAAATTGATGCGTAGTTGAGGTGGAAGTGTGTCATTTCCAACAACAACACTATCATGTGGTTTTGGAATAAATGTATAATTAGCTAACTCAACACTGAATTTCTGAATATTGTGATTAGAATAATAACAGGTATCAGGATATAATTTTCCATCTAACTCGTAAACCTTGACGGTTTGTGATGTTGTTGTGTCGCCGTAAGAACCGGAGTATGCTAAAGATAAAATAAGTGAATCAAGAATTGGTGCCTCACCAAAATTGTACCCTACAATTGAAAGCCTGAGCTGTGTATAAATGCTTGCGGTGCTTTTGCCCATTATCGGGTCCATGTAACTTCCAAGTAAGCTAACTGATGAATTACCGGTTTGCACGGAATCTTCACGTACCGAATAGGTAACCAGGGTTGTTGTATCATTATATTCAACATTCAGTTTATCTTCTGCGGGTTGTATATCCAAACCGATTTTATCAAATTCTTTATTACATGACAGAATTAAAATAGTGATAACAAAAAGAGATAAAAGAATTTGTTTTGGAGGCAAAAATGGTATTTTCAATTTATTATGTTTTGATAAATTAAATATTTTTTATTCTGCGGCTATTGATTCATCAGCTAATAGTTTATCATAAAAATCTGAAAAAGCATCAATATAAGTATCCATTGATTGATAATCAAGGTATGGCTTTTTTGATTCTTTCAGGTATCTCATTACTTCAGGATTGATTTTTTCAGAACCAATAATTAATGCATCTGAAAAGTCAATAGCTGCTTTAATCATATTAACGTAATTTGCCTTTTTATAGTGTTTGAGGTCTTTATTTGTTATTCTTTCAAATTTAATTTTACCGGCAAAATCTTTATTAAAGCTGTCACTGAAATCATCATCATAAATTGAGTAAATAACTTTTGCATCGCTGAATAATGGATTATCCCTAAATGCTTTTTTCACATATAAAGGGATAAGACTCGTTATCCATCCGTGACAGTGTACTATATCTGGAGGCCATCCTAATTTTTTCACTGTTTCTAAAACTCCTCTTGAGAAAAAAATTGCTCTTTCATCATTGTCTTTAAAAAATTTATTATTCTTATCATAAAGAGTAAATTTTCTATGGAAGTAATCTTCATTATCAATAAAATATATTTGCATACGGGCTTGCTGGATTGATGCTACTTTAATGATAAGCGGATGGTCAGTATCATCAATTATCAGGTTCATACCTGATAACCTGATTACTTCGTGGAGTTGATTTCTTCTTTCGTTAATTTTTCCGTAACGTGGCATAAAAGTTCGGATTTCTTTACCTCTTTCCTGAATACCCTGTGGTAAATAACGACCAATTTTGCTCAAAGGTGTCTCTTCTAAGTAGGGTGTGATTTCCTGAGCAACGAATAAAACCTTAGCTTTTTTCATGTTTTAGGAAGATTAGTTATTTTTTGAAAACGCAAAGGTAGTAAATTTTAGTAAATTATCAATTATATACAATATAATTATTATCCTCTGATAAATATCCCTTTTATGATAAGACCTGCCATTTTGGGATTTTCTTTTAACCTTCGGGTTGAATAAGCAAACCATTCTTTACCAAATGG
>JAUWKH010000114.1 GCA_030614305.1 Bacteroidota bacterium | reverse complement strand
TTAAAAATTATTTGGTTAATAATAAAATTTATTACTGCAAAAATAATCTACAATTATAGTGTTGTCAACTAAAAATCGGCAAACAGAAGTATTATGCCGGTAAATAGCGGAAAATATTATTCAAGAGGGGTATGTTTTAATCAACCGCTTTTAAAAATACAGTCTTATTAATATAAAAACTCCAACAACCAAAGCGGAATAAAATAAGAATATAATCTTAATTTATTTATACTCAGCCAGTGCTTTCGCCGGTTTTAATTTTACTTTTATTTCAGGGGTTTTGCCATTATATTTTATTAAATAAAACAAAGGTGAATTCAAAGCCGGAAATGTACCTTTTAAAACGTTTGACGGCCTTTCGCCTTCAAAACCGAGATAGGAATATTTTCCATAATGCGACAGTAATCTTGTTAGTCCGGGAACTGCATCTTTTATATTAGTCCCGATAAATCCGATGGTTTGCACATTGTTCTCAGGATTCGGAATGGTATATACAAGTGAGCCGGTTTCGGAGAGATCATTGATAAGTTCAGTTTGTGCTTCATCAAAATAAGCAGCATAATCTTCCTGAATTGAAAACAGTCCGGCAAATTTGTTTTCAAAGCCAATTATCCAGACAGCCTTGTCATCAGGCAGTTTTTTCAGGTCTTCATCAAAAACAATATCAAGGAATTTTCCCTGTACCTCCTGTGTCTTTTTCCATGTTTCGGCAAGTTTTGAAAATTCATCTGAAAAGGGGCTGTTTTTTGGCAGGACAATTTTTCCTTCTTTAGCACCAAAAATCTGGGAAAGAGACGGTGGTACTTCTGATTTATCAAGACGTCTGAAAACATCAAACTGCGGGTCAACCTCAATTTTTAAAACTTGTTCTTGAAATTTGAAATTATAAGTAACTGACCTTTCGTTCAGATCAACATTTTTAAGTTCGACTTTATCTTCAAAATAAATTGCCACAGGAATATTCAGGGAAAAAATATCTTCTTTCTGAATTTGAGATAAAGTAAATTCCAGATTAAATTGCTTACCGGTTTTTTCCAATTTTACATTCGACAGTTTTATTTCAGGTGCACCCTTTCGTAAGAGCCATTGGTCAAAAAACGGTTTTAAATCACTGTCTGTAACTTTTTCGAAAGATATTCTGATATCATCAAAGGAAGAAAATTTAAACTTATTGTCAACATAAAATGTGCGGTATGCTTGTATAAATTTTTCATCGCCAAACTTTTTGCGCAACATGTGATTAAACATTGTAGCTTTGCCATATCCTATTGCTTCTTCGGCAGCATTATGCCGCGAACGGAATTCAACAACAGGGAAATCATTTGTTTCATTAACATAATCGGTGAACTTCTGCAAAGTCGTTCGCCTGTAGTCACTTCCCTGTCCGCGTTGTTCTTTTATCAGGTGGTCTGCCATATAAACGGTAATTCCTTCGCACCAATTGCCTTTTTCATAATCAACATACACTGAATTGCCCCACCAGTTATGTAAAAGTTCGTGGGGATAAGAAGAATGAAGTATAAACGGAAAACGAATTACTTTTTCACCAAGCAGTGTGAATGAAGGCATTCCATAACCCGTTTCCCAAAAATTCTCAACCAGTGCAAATTTTGTGTATGGATAGGATCCGATTAAATTTTCATACATTTTTAAGTAATTTGAAGTAACGCCAATATACCTGTTTGCAAGTTCCTCGTCAGGAGTTCGGAGAAATGCCTGAACAAGCACATCTCCTGCATTTTGTTCATATTCGGTCCATGCAGCAGAAATAAGATATATTTCATCCATTGGTTCAGGCGATTCGTATCTGACTTTTCTTTTATCACCTGCAATTTCATTGATGGTTCTTTTACCTTGAGAAACCACATTCCATCCGGGTTCAAGTGTAACAGTTAAATTAAAAGAAAACAAAGATTCTTCAAAAGCTGGTATCCAGTATGTTGAACCAGCCATAAAAACTCCTTCATCTGATATTATTCCGCTGGTTTCGCTAAAACCTCTTGCATATTCGGCAGCACCTGTTGTAATTTCATCTGTTATTTTTCCATAGTACTTTAGAGGGATTGTCAAATTATCTTTTCCGGAATTCAAAACTTTAATAATATATTTATAAAAAATATTGCTTGTGTCATTTTGTTCAATTTTCGAAAGTTTATAATTTTTATCAAGAGATTGCAGCTTGAGGTTCTTATTCAAAAAACAAAACAGTGTATCGTGTTCGTTAAAATATTTTGCTGGAAAAGTAATTGAATCAATGACTTCTATTGATTTGTCAGAAATATTCAAATCAACATTTAATTCGTGATGAATTGACTGGGAATAGGTATTTATTCCAAGAAAAAGGATTAAAATACTGATGATAGTTTTGAAGCTTTGCATAATGATTTTTTTAAGATAATAATATTTTCAGGATAACATTGCATTTATACTGCATTATTTACTTTTTTTTATTTGACATATATTTTAATAATAATTTTTCCTTTATAGTGAATAGTTATTCCCATTATAGTTTTAGGCTAAAATAATATTAATCGGTGAATTTCCGGATAATATTGTCAAATAACTTTTATGCATAAAAGTTATTAAGTAACAAATATCTGAATAGTAATTTAAATAAACAAGCAAATCCAAAATTAGGGTTACCAACCTTCAAAAGGTTGGCAACCCTTCAATTCAATTCAATCATAAAAACTTCTCATTTGTTGGGAGGTTTATGTATTCTAGTACGTTTTTTTTAATATTACATAAAGAATCCTGATTATAATCAAATAAAATCATAATAAAATTGGAATATATACCAAAAATGTTATATTTTTACAAAAAATTAACAAATAATGATACCACGTCTTTTACAAAAAACAATTGAAAAATATTTATTCAATGGCAAGGCAATTATAATTTTTGGTCCGAGACAAGTAGGGAAAACCACATTATTGCAAATGATTTCAGAAAAAACTGAAAAGAAAACACTTTATCTGAATTGTGATGAACCGGATATTCGTAAAGAACTAACTGAAGTCTCATCAAGTCAATTAAAAAGTTTTATTGGAAATGTTGAGATAGTAATGATTGATGAAGCACAAAGGATAAAGAATATCGGTTTGACATTAAAACTCATTACTGACCAGATTAAAAAAGTTCAATTGATTGCTACAGGATCATCAGCATTTGAATTAGCTAATGAAATAAACGAACCACTTACCGGCCGTAAATATGAATTTTTACTAAGTCCCATTTCTACAAAAGAAATGATTAATTATACGAGTATTCTTGAAGAAAAGAGATTGCTTGAAAGGCGATTAATTTTTGGAATGTATCCGGATATTATAAATTCCACCGCTAAGGAGAGAGACAAATTAAATAATATGATCGGTAGTTATCTTTACAAAGATATTTTCACTTATCAGGATATTCGAAAACCCGATACTCTGGAAAAGTTGTTGGAAGCCCTTGCCTTGCAAATTGGTTCAGAAGTTTCTTATAATGAACTTTCCCGGATAGTACAGGTGGATTTTTATACGATTCAGCGATACATTGATTTGTTAGAAAAATCGTATGTGATTTTTCGTTTAAGATCATTCAGCAGAAATGTTAGGAATGAAATAAAAAAGTCCAGAAAAATATATTTTTACGATAATGGCATCAGAAACGCTGTGATATCAAATTATAACAAGATAGATTTAAGAACAGATAAAGGTGCTTTGTGGGAAAACTTTTTAGTAAGTGAGCGTCTGAAATATTTAAATAATAACTATTTTTTTACGAACAAATATTTTTGGAGAACACAGATGCAACAGGAAATAGATTATATAGAAGAGCATGATGGAATTCTACATGCTTATGAGTTTAAATGGAGTGAAAAATCCAGAAAAAGATTCCCTAAAACATTTATAAACGCATATCCTAAATCTGAAACAAAAGTTGTTTCAAAAGAGAATTATCTGGATTTTATTGGATAGATGAATATTATCTGATAAACTAAATCTTTAAAAACTTCTCATTTATTTGGAGGTTTTTTTATATTTTTGAACAATATTTCAGAACTCATCAAAATTGATTGTTTTAGTGAGTTATCTTATTTTTTAAAAATATGCCTGAAACTACTTCAAAGAGAAAAAAGAAATCCGAAAGAGAAATGTCATTCTGGGAGCATCTGGAAGAATTGCGGTGGCATTTAGTTCGTTCAATTGTGGCTATTGTAGTTCTTGCAATAGTTGCTTTCTTTTTCAGACATATTATTTTTGATAATATTATACTGGCTCCTAAAGATTCGGATTTTATCACTAACAGATTGCTCTGCAAGTTGGCTGATTTTTTATCAGTTAAAGCATTATGTATTGATTCATTATCTTTAAAAATTATCAATATCAAGATGTCAGGGCAGTTTTTAACTCACATGTATGTTTCAATTGTTGTGGGGTTTATTGTTGCATTTCCGTATATAATTTATGAAATATGGAGTTTTATTAAACCTGCTTTACATATAAAGGAGAAGAAATATACGAGTGGGGCGGTAATTATAAGCTCTCTTCTTTTTATTGCAGGAATACTTTTCAGTTATTTTTTGATCGTGCCGCTTACAGTTAATTTTTTAGGAACATATCAGGTAAGTGAATTTGTTCAGAATCATGTTTCGTTAAGTTCATATATAAGCACGGTTGTTTCAGTAACTTTTGGTGTTGGAGTGGTTTTTGAGCTTCCGATTTTTATTTATTTTTTTACAAAGGTTGGGATTGTAACACCTTCATTTTTGCGAAAAAACAGGAAATATATGCTGGTGATCATTTTAGTATTATCGGCAATTATCACACCTCCCGATGTTTTCAGCCAGATATTGGTTTGTATTCCTCTTCTTGGTCTTTATGAGCTAAGTATTTATGTCTCTGAAAAGATTTATAAAAAAAGAGAGTTAGAGATGGCAGGATAATAAGGTAATCCATACGGACTAATGAAACGAAGTGAATCCGTCCATACGGATACATACATACTTACTTCGTGTCGTTTGCTTCGCTTCATACGACTAAAAGGAGTCCGTATGGATGGACTTCGTGTCGTAAGGTTTTAGTCAGACATTCACAATTGCTACTAAGGTTATTTGTTAATTGATTATTGAGTGTTGCTTATTGAGTGTTTTTTTTATTCTATCTCGAAAAACGTCCGTCATCCTTAGTTGCGGATATTTTTGTAGCAGTTTTGTCAAGCCATCCTGATTTTGTGTTTTTTCTCAGGTCAAATTTAGAGATAAAAGGTTTTATATCCAGCAAAGGAGTGCCGTCAACAATATCAATATCGCTGATATAAATAATATTTTTTTCTATCTTATCAAGTCTTACAACGGATAAACCGATAGAGTTGGGGCGGCTGGGACTGCGCATGGCAAAAACTCCGCGTGGCTCATAGTCAAGGAAAGGTATTTGAAGAAGTTCTGGTTTTTTTGATAAGTGAAAATGATATAGCAGAATTATATGTGAAAAACCGTTTAAATCTTTCAATCCTTTTTCAAAATCACTAAAAACTTCAATTTTGCCCTTTGTCTCTTTTGCTCCTGAAGCCTGTATTGGAGTGCCTTTCGGATGTTTAAAAGGTGTGTGGATAATGCCGATGGATTTATATTTTATTGTTTCATTCATTTTTTAGTTCTCTGAGATACATTTGAACAGTATTTTCCAATCCGAGATATAAGGCGTCACTTATAAGTGCATGACCGATTGAAACTTCCAGTAATCCCGGAATATTTTGTGCGAAATATTTCAAATTGTTGAGATCAAGATCATGGCCGGCGTTAATACCCAAACCAAGTTTATTAGCTATTTTTGCAGCTTCAATAAAAGGTTTAATCGCAGTTTCTTTATTTATATGATAATTCTTAGCATAACTTTCGGTGTATAATTCAATTCTGTCAGTA
>JAUWKH010000405.1 GCA_030614305.1 Bacteroidota bacterium | reverse complement strand
TACAAGTTTTGGTTTTTTTGCTTTTAGCACTTATTTGTGACATTTCAGCTGTAATGATTCCTGTTGGAACTGCAATTATTGAAAAACCAAGAATCATGATAAATGATGCCAGAGCTTTGCCTAAAAATGTAATCGGGGCAATATCGCCATATCCCACTGTAGTTAATGTAACAATAGCCCAGTAAATACTTTCGGGGATGCTTATGAATCCATTTTCGGGTCCCTCAATTAAATACATTGCCGTACCCATAATAACAACAATAGCCAAAATCGTTCCGATAAAAACTGCAATTTTATGACGGCTGTTTTTTAATGCAGTAAGAAGAAAACCGGAAGCACCTATATATCTGTCTAATTTTAATATCCTGAAAACTCTTAACAGTCGTAAAATACGGATAACCATAAGATATTGAGTGCCGGCAAAAACCAAGCTCAAATATGTTGGAAGTATTGCAAGCAGGTCAATAATACCATAAAAACTAAATATATATTTTCGTGAATTTAATGAAATTATTATTCTTAGCACATATTCAACAGTAAATAATATCGTAAATACCCATTCGGAAATAAACAGTAATTTCCCGAATTTTGTATGAAATCCGGCAACACTGTCAAGTAAAACGACTATCACACTGAGAATAATTGAAATTAACAGGATAATGTCAAATGCTTTACCACCGGGAGTGTCAGCCTCAAAAATTATTTTATATAAACTATGCTTCCATTTAGGAATAGTTATTTTATGAGTTTGGTTCTTGTTTTCCATATATTATTTCTTTTTGTCGGATTTTGTTATAAGCAATATGTATAATTAGTACCTGTCTTTAAAGTCAATGATTTACATAAAATGAAGCACCAAATAACAAATTATAAATCACAAATAAATTCCAAATATCAATAATAAAATGTTCAAAACAGTTTTGAATATTGTTCCGAAAGCTTTCGGAATCGGTCATTGAGATTTATTTGTATTTTGATGCTTGTAATTTGTTATTTTTAATTAAAGTTCCAAATGCTTAGTTTATAGACAGGGCTAATTAAGGTAAAAGTGATTTATCAATTATATAAAAAATCAAATATATTTACAGATATGTTCCGGGTCAACCAGTTCCCTGTATTTTAAAATAACTTTTTTGAAATCTTCCCATGTTTCTTTTTTTAGTGCAGGGTTTCGTAATAATGCCGACGGATGATAGGTTGGCATTACAAGCCGGTTGTTCCTGATTTTCCAATTACCTCTTTCTCTTGTAATTTTTGCATTTGAATCAAAAAGACCCTTGTATGCTGTTGCACCTAAAGTTATTATTATTTCGGGATTTAATAATTCTATCTGTTTTTCAAGGAATGGAAGGCAGGCAGACTGTTCGTCAATAGCAGGAATCCTGTTTTGAGGAGGACGGCATTTTACAATATTTCCGATAAATACATGCTTTTCACGGGTAAAACCACATGCTTCCAAAATCTTATCCAATAATTTTCCTGACCTGCCAACAAAAGCTATTCCTGTCCTGTCTTCATCAAATCCCGGTCCTTCACCCACTAAAAATATTTTCGCATTCAGGCTTCCGTT
>JAUWKH010000102.1 GCA_030614305.1 Bacteroidota bacterium | reverse complement strand
TAATATGGATATTTTTATCAAAATCATACAATTATTATTAAGTCTTTCAATACTTGTGATTTTTCACGAGTTGGGGCATTTTGTAGCTGCAAAGATTTTTAAAACACGTGTAGAAAAATTTTATCTCTTTTTTAATCCATGGTTTTCAATATTTAAATATAAGAAAAATTATACTGAGTACGGCTTGGGCTGGCTACCCTTAGGTGGTTATGTAAAAATTTCGGGGATGATTGATGAATCTTTAGATAAGAAACAATTAAAAAAGCCACCACAACCATGGGAATTTCGATCGAAACCGGCATGGCAAAGACTGATAATTATGCTTGGCGGAGTAATAGTTAATATTTTACTCGCAATTGCCATATACATAATTATGCTTTTTACATGGGGTGAACAATATCTCCCTACTTCAGAAGTAAATAAATATGGTATTGTTTGTGATTCGCTTGCTATAGAAATGGGTTTGCAAAATGGTGATAAAATTATTTCAATTGAAAACGAGCCTGTTGAAAACTTTTTAAAAATCCCTTTAAAATTAATTCTTGATGAAGGAAAAACAATACAGATAATTAGAAACGATAAACCGATGGAAATTCAAGTCCCTCAAGGATTTATTGGTAAACTCATAAAACATAAATCACCCGATTTTATTTTTATCAGATTCCCTTTTGAAGTTGGTGATTTCAGAAAAGGCTCACCAGCAAAAGAAGCAGGACTAATAGTAGATGACAAGATCATTGGATTGAATGAAAAGTCAATGATATATTTTGATGAGTTTTATGATGAAATTCAAAAACATAAAAATGAAGAAATATCCGTTTTGGTTCTCAGAAATTCCGATACATTAATTATAAATGTAAATGTTCCGGAAGAGGGTTTAATAGGAGTATATCCCAAATCACTTGATAACTACTTTACATACAAAGAAATAAATTATTCTTTTTTTGAAGCTATTCCTGCCGGTATAATTAAAGCTTATGAAGGAATAGGCAGCTACCTCAAACAACTAAAATTGCTATTTTCGCCAGAAGTAAAAGCCTATGAGTCAATCGGTGGATTTATTACCATTGGCAGTATTTTTCCGTCAACATGGGATTGGGAGCATTTCTGGAGACTAACAGCTTTCTTATCAATAATGTTAGCAATACTTAATATATTACCCATTCCTGCTTTGGACGGAGGACACGTAATGTTTTTGTTTTATGAAATTATTACCCGTAGAAAACCCAGTGATAAATTTATGGAATATGCCCAAATTGTTGGAATGGTAATTTTATTCAGCCTGCTTATTTTTGCAAATGGGAATGATATTATTAAACTTTTCAAATAAATATATCATTATAGGATCTATTTAAAATATTGTTTAATCAGCTATCTTATCCGTTAACGATTTAAAACCGTTGCCTATAATTTCATTCGCATTAATTACTGTCATGAATGCTTTTGGGTCTATCGTATTAATAAAATCCTGAAGCATAGCTAATTCACGCCTGTTAACAACAGCAAAAATCAATGTTTTTTCAGCATTGTTGTACATACCGTTTCCGTGTATATAAGTGCCTCCGCGATTCAAATCATTGATAATTTTATTTCGTATTTCTTCATACTTATCAGAAATTATAAATAATGTTTTATCATAACTTATACCTTCCAATACAACATCTATTACTTTACCGGTAATAAAAATCACTATTAAAGAATATAACGGGATTTTCCAATCTCTGAAAGCAACTAATCCAACCAAAACAATTGCCGAGTCAACGTAGATCATTAATTGACCCAAAGGGATTTTTGTATATTTACCGATTATCATAGCAATAATATCGGATCCACCTGAAGTAGCCTTTGCTTTAAAAATCAAACCGAGTCCCAAGCCTACAAAAACACCTCCGAAAATTGAAGAAAGCAAAGCATCGCCTTCAACTAATGGTGCGGCGCCCCAAAAGTAGGTTAATCCATCTACAAAAAAGGCAGTAAGCACAAAACCTACAACCGTTTTTACACCAAACCTCGGACCCAATACTTTGATACCAATAATAGTTAATGGAATATCAAATACCAATGCAGTCATACCTATCGGAGTATCAATCAAGTAATGCAAAACTATAGATATACCATATACTCCTCCCGGTATTATTTTATAAGGAGCAATAAATAATACAAATCCTGAAGCAAGTATAAATGATCCAAATAATATTAAACCATAATTTAAAAACCATTTCTTTGAGAAAAGTTTTTCCTTTTGAATAAATGCCATAACTTATAAGATTTTAAGTGTTAAAAAAATGGCTGCAAAAGTAATTAGTTTTATAATATTAAAAAGAAAAAATAAAATATTTTCAACACTATTACGTTTTTGCAACAAATTGATTTTGGTGGGATTAAACTAAATATTTGAAAAATAATTTAATAACACAATTTTTATTATTAAACTTTTATCTTTAATAAAACATTTTTTTATTATTTTAGCCCTTCTTTTAAACATATTATATGCTTATTTAATGAATTTGAGAAAACACATATTTATAATTATATTTTCATTGTTTATTGGCAATATGAGCATCGCACAACAAATGCCTCAATTTACTCAGAATATGTTTACTAATATGGCTGTAAACCCGGGCTATGCAGGAATAAGTGGAGCAATGTGTGTAACCGGATTAGTAAGACAACAATGGGTTGGTTTTAAAGATAGCGAAGGTAATAAAGTTGCCCCCGAAACATTTCTGATTACATTTGATACACCAATCAGAATGTTACATGGAGGAGTCGGAGTATCGGTTATTCAGGATAAAATAGGTTTTCAAAAAAATGTGGGATTTAATGTTGGATATTCATATCATCGCGATTTGGGAAGGGGTGTATTGGGGATTGGTGCTCAAATCATCTTTTTGAACAAATCAATTGATGCTTCTAAATATATTGCAATTAACATGGAAGATCCGGTAATAAAATCTCTCCAGAGCAATGGAAGTTCAATGCTTATTGATTTTGCATTGGGGCTGTTTTATAGAGTCCCTGATTCATACTATATTGGTATATCATCAAATAACTTAGCTCAGTCAAAGTGGAAGTTTGAAAATGATTTTAATTACTCTTTAAAAAGAACTTTTTATTTCACTGCAGGTTATGAATTTACTTTGCCAAATAATCCTTCTTTCCAAATTGACCCATCAATTTTTATAAAAACCGACGGATCATCAACACAATACGATATAAATGCTCTTGTAAAATACAATAATAAGTTTTGGGGAGGCGTTACATACAGAGTACAGGATGCCGTGGCGGTAATACTTGGAATGAGATATAAGAATTTCCGCATAGGTTATGCTTATGATATTCCACTTTCATCAATCGGAATGAATGGTAGCCATGAAGTTTTATTGGGTTATTGCTTTAAAATTGAAGTAGAAAAAGCGAGGAAAAGATATAAAAATACAAGATTTTTGTAATTAATTCGTTTATTAATTTTTTTTATTCAGATTTTTTTTAATTTTGAATCCCCAAAATAATAAATATTTGTAATTACCGTTAGTTTGACAATTAAATTTAAAGAACATGAAAAAACTAATTATTTATTTAGTAATAATAATCTTTCTGGGTAGTTGCAGCAATTCAGGAAATGGAGAACTTGTTGGAGTGAACAGAAAATCAAAACCATTTTATCAACCTGATCCATATGGTATGATATTTATCCCTCAGGGAAGCTATACAATGGGTGTTAGTGATCAGGATATTTCTTATTCACAACTTCATGAACCGAAAACAATTTCAGTATCAGCCTTTTTTATGGATGAGACTGAAATTACCAATAATGAATACAGGCAATTTGTTTATTGGGTAAGAGATTCTATTGCCCGCACTCTACTTGGCGAACTCAATCCAGATGATTATTTAATTGAAGAAAATAAAAAAACAGGTGAACTATACGACCCTCCATATCTAAACTGGGGCGAAGATATTGACTGGCAAAGCGATGAACAGGATGTAAGAGATGTTCTTGAAGATATGTATTTACCAGAACATGAAAGATATTTCAGAAGAAAAGAAGTTGACACAAGAAAATTGAATTACGAATATTACTGGGTTGACTTACACGCAGCTGCTGTTAAAGATTTTACACAGGAAGCAAATTTCGAGAATGCAAGTTTAGCAAACCGCCCTCAAGGTTTAAGAGACAGATCGGTTTATGTTAGAAAAGAAGTGATAAACGTTTATCCGGATACATTATCTTGGATACATGATTATACTTACTCATTTAACGACCCAATGACAGAAAAATATTTTTGGCATCCTGCTTATGATAATTATCCTGTAGTAGGTATTAATTGGAGGCAGGCAAAAGCATTCTGTGTTTGGAGAACCGAAATGATAAATAGTTATCTGAGAGGGAAAAAGGGAGGAACCAGTTTTGCCGAATTTCGATTGCCTACCGAAGCTGAATGGGAATGGGCAGCACGCGGAGGTTATGGTTTAAGTCCGTTTCCATGGGGAGGTCCTTATACAAGGAATGAAAAAGGCTGTTTCTTGGCGAATTTCAAACCACTTAAAGGTAATTATATTGATGATGGTGGCTTGCGAACTGTAATAGTTGCTCATTATCCTTCAAATGATTGGGGAATTTATGACATGGCTGGTAACGTGGCAGAATGGACAAACAGTGCTTATGACCCTTCATCATATAATTTTACATGGGATATGAATCCTAATTATACTTACAATGCGAAAGAATCCGATCCACCTGCAATGAAAAGAAAAGTAATAAGAGGAGGATCATGGAAAGATATTGCATATTATTTACAAGTTACAACCAGGGCTTATGAATATCAGGATACGGCCAAATGCTATATCGGTTTCAGGTGTATCCAGCCTTATCTTGGAAGAAACAAGGATGATAATCCTGCACGTGCTTCAAAAATTTATAATTAAAATTTTATAATATATTTCAAATTAACAATCATTATTTACCTAACTATTTAATATTATGGGTTTAAACAATTTAGTAAGAAGTAGAGGATTTAGAAATTTTATGGCTAAACTCTATGGCTGGGGTGCGTCAGTTGTAATTTTAGGTGCACTTTTTAAAATTAATCACTATCCATATGCAGACCTTATGTTGATTGTAGGTTTAGGTACAGAGTCGTTAATATTCTTTTTCTCTGGATTTGAACCACCACATGTTGATCCGGACTGGAGTTTGGTTTATCCGTAATTAGGAGGTATGTATCATGGAATGGGTCTTGATGAACAAAAGAAAATTGGAGTTACCAAAAAATTAGACGACCTGCTTGCAGAAGCTAAAATCGGACCGGAGTTGATTGAGAGCCTTGGCATGGGTTTACGAAACTTGAGTGATCAAACATCCAAATTAAAAGATGTATCAAATGCAACTCTTGCCACAAATGAATTTGTTGAAAATGTAAAAAATGCTTCTTCTTCAGCCGGTGAACTTTCTCAGGCATACAAAAAAACTTCTGAATCGCTCAATCAGGATTCGGGGGCTTCATTAGAATACATTAATAATATTAAACAAGCATCAATCGGTGCTGCTAATCTTTCAGATGCATATTCACAAGCAACTGAATCAATTAAAAATGATTTATCAGTTACAAATGAATTTGCAGGAAGTATTAAAGCAGCTACACAATCAGCAAATAATTTAGTTGAAAATTATACTAAATCAGCAGAAATTCTTTCAAAATCAGTTGAAATTCTTGATTTTTCAGCCGTAGAAGGTTCTTCTTATAATGAACAATTAAAAAGAATATCAGATAATTTGTCTGCTTTGAATGCTATGTATGAATTGCAATTACAAGGCACAAACCAGCAAGTTGAATCATCTGCCAAACTTCAGCAAACTATGAACCAGTTTCTTGAAAATCTTAATGAATCTGCTGATAAAATGGGAACGTACAAAGAGCAAATGGATATATTAACAGAAAAAGTAGCTGCCCTTAATAAAGTATATGGAAATATGCTGTCGGCTATGAGTTTTAATCCAAATAGTTAAAACTGATTAAAATCAGTAATATAATAAAATTATTTATTTAAAAATTACAATAATTATTTATGGCTGGATATAAGGAAACCCCGCGGCAGAAAATGATTGCGATGATGTACCTGGTGTTGACAGCACTTTTGGCACTTAACGTATCAAAAGAAATGTTGGATGCATTTATTGTAGTTAACAAAAGCGTTGAGAATACTAAAGCAAATTTTGCCAGTAAAATTAATGATACTTATGATAGATTTGAACAACAAGTAAAAATTAATCCTAACAAAGTAGGTCCTTACTGGGAAAAAGCACAAAGAGCAAAACAATTATCTGAACAAATTATCAGATATATCGATAGTGTAAAATATGCTGTTATTATACGTACAGATGGTTTGATAGAAACAGTTGAGCAGGTAAAAAATACACCATTAGGTCAAGTTAGAGCCAAAGATATGTTTACCGAACCAACACGATATTTCTTTGGCCGTTCCGAAGACGGAACTACCGGTGAAGCAGGAAAACTAAAACAAAAAATAAATAAT
>JAUWKH010000107.1 GCA_030614305.1 Bacteroidota bacterium | reverse complement strand
TGAAGTTAAAGCATAAACCTCTATGGGGTAATGCTTTTTAAGTATAAAACTTCTTGGATCGCTAGTGTCAACATCATCAATATTATATCCGTCAAGAACATAGCCTTTTTCTAAATCCCACCTTATGTTGTGGATTTTATTATCAAAAACAGGTGATTTCAAGGCTTCTGCTATTCTTACCATGATAATAATATTGCCATTTGGCAGCCTCGACATTCCGGGGTTGAAAGCCCCCAATACATAAGTGTCAACTTTTATGTCTGTTCTTATAGGTGAATAGCCAAGATCAATATCATCCGGTTTTATTATTATTTCATCAAAAGGAAATTTATTTTGCTTAAATCCTCTATTTATATTTTTCTTTTCCATATCGAATATTGTAGTTTAATAAACATTATTCATCCCTGCATCCATTCATCCTATCATCCAACCTTCCATTCATCCAATGATTCCATTACTCCATCATTCCATATAATGCTTCCCCGGTTAGAGGGTCTTGCAGATATTTATTACATAATTCTGCCAAAATATCTTCATGGGTAATGGCCAGGTTCATCACTGTATCGTTACCTCCGTAATAAATGAAAATTGCACCATCGTTTTTTCTTATTGCGCCACATGTAAAAACCACATTGGGCACATGGACATAATCATCTTCATTCACCTTGCAATCGGCTTTCGATGGAAACAGTATTGGTATATTGGCAACTTTGACTTTTTTTGGGTTGTTTAATTCATGCAACGCAACACCTAATACATAAGGGTTTCCGTCCATTGTCTTTCTTACACCGTGAAATATATTGATCCATCCGTGTTTTGTTTTTATCGGAGGGGCTCCCGGTCCTATTTTATCGGAAAATGCACTTGGCCCCCCTAATTGTTTCATGATCGGTTCGGGCTCCAACTCCCAGTTATTGGTTTCAATTTTATCACTGTACCCTATTTTGATTTCTGAGAATATACCTCCAGTATCATCCGAAGTATTATCGTTTGGCCTGAAAATGGCAACATATTTACCGTTTATTTTTTCAGAAAACAACACAACATTTCTCATGTCAATATCAACTACCGGCCCAAACCTTTTGAGTTTTTCAAAATCGTTGGTCACTGCCAGCGAAACCCTTACTTTGTTTTGTATTTTGGCATGATATGCACTATATGTAATAAAATAGGAACCGTCGATTTGTGTGATCCTGGGGTCTTCAACACCCCCGGCTTCGTTTTCAATTAATTCCTCTATTTTATATTTTGATGAATGATTGTCGTTTTCGGAACATGGTTTTAGAAATGGCCCGGATGAAATCTTCCAATTGTCGATTCCATTATTGCTTATTGCCTTACCTATTACCGATATGCCACTGCGCAAATGCGAGCGAAAAAGCATCAGTGTATTCCCGGCATATTCGGTAACTCCACTATTATGGACTGTAATTGTTTTTAGATGAGGTTTATCCCAAACACGGTTAACATGATTACATGTAAGTATGGGATTATTTTTATATCGGACAACAGGATTGTTTAAGTCCGGTTTATATTCATCGTTATTTATTTGTATGGTGCGTTTCATAATTTACATGTTTGTTTTTAAAATTTGTATTGCTTTCGAAGATGTTTCGATTGCCTGCAGGCTAAGCAATGCCTCGATGGTTGATTCGGCACCAGAGTTATGGTTAAACTTGTTTTCGGAATCGATGCCATCGAAAACACGGCCTGTGCTTGTGTCGTACATTACCTGATTTACAGCATTGTTGCCAAAAAACCATGATCCCAGGTTGCCTGCCTGAACTGCGTACTTTTCCGATTTTGTAATATGGTAAGCTTCAACAGAAGCCAAAACCATAGGTGATATGCTATAGGCAATCTGGGGAAACTTTCTCAGGTTATATGTTTGTATCGAATCATCTTCTATCTTAATATAAAACTCATGAAAGTAACCCTGTTCATGGCAATAGGGATAAAAATTGTCTACTTCGTTGAGAGCATGGGTTACAAAACTTTCAATATTTAATTCTCCGCCCGCTTTTAGAAGGGCATAAGCCTGTGCATTTCCCCAGGCGTGCCATATATTTTTCCAGCTCATAAAAGTGCCATGCGGAAATTTGTCCTTGTTGCCATATTGCACAGAAATAATTGATTCCCCTAACTTTTGAACCAGGCTTTTTATATTTTCATCAGGATTGATTTTATAATAATTGGTCAGCCCTAATACTATTACACTTATTTGGTCGGCCCCATAATCTTCCATCCACTTTGGAATTGTCAATCCTTCAATTTCTATTAGCTCATAAGGGGTTTGAAACAGAAGATCGATTTTTTGTGTAAGTGAATGAAGTTGGTTTTTTGCTTCTTCCTGTATGTCACTTAGTTCGGTACTGTTAATTAAACATAATTCTGATAATGCCCAATATGCCCTCCATGACCAAAAATTAGGCGTTGGCTTACTGTTTTGATGTGTAGAGTTAATTTGTTTATCAGGAAAAAGAAAATTATAGTAGTACCCGTTGTAGGCCCTCATATACATGACAAACTTCGATAGGAACTTGATTTTTTCCAGGTTTTCATTAACCGGATTAATCTTATACTGCCTGCAATAAAACACCAATGCCCGTGATACATCATCAACACAGGTGTAGCCTTCATCATCGTCGGTAATTAATTGATAGTCCGGTGCATCGCTGTAAATCCAAATTGTCCCCAACTTAACATTGTCAATCTCAATTTCTTCATATAAATGTTCGAGGTGTTCGGTGTTAATAATAGAGCTGTTTATTTTTTCAGCATTATTAGAGCACCCAACACAGGTTAATACCAATACCAAAAATAATGAGTAAAATTTAAGCATGACTTATTTGTTAGTTTTTATTAGTCTTTCTAAAAGCGTGTGTAAATTAACTGTAGCAAAAGAGGTGGCACTATCCGACATTGCATAAGGGATAATCAGGTTTTCGCCATGTTGGACGAAACCACAAGTGTAAACAACATTTGGGACATAACCTTCACGTTCACTATTGTTTGGACTTAACAGGGGCTTATCTAATGTTGCCAAAACTATTTCGGGATTATAAAGATCGAGAAGAGTTGCGCTAAGTACATATTTTCGCAATGGGCCTACTGCATGAGTGAGCAACAGCCAACCATGTGTTGTTTTTAATGGGCTCCCACTATTACCAAGTTGAGTCATTTCCCATTCACGTTCAGGCTTTTGAATAAACTTATATTCATTCCAAAAATAGATATCATCGGAATACATAATTGCAATACTGTTCCCCCCCTGCCTGCTTATCATTGCATATTTGCCGCTAATTTTTTCGGGGAACAGGGCCATGCCTTTGTCCCGGACTGCCTTGCCATGTAAAGAGCGGATTTTAAAAGTATTAAAATCATTAGTTTTGATAATTTGAACACGTATATTTTTTCCGTCGTAAGCAGTGTAGGTGCCGATATAATTATTTTTATTGTTGTCTGAAAATTTTACGAATCTAACATCCTCCATCCCCATTGATTCTGCTTTTGAGGAAGGGAAGATCACCTTACTGTTCAAGGGCGTGTTTTTATTAAAAGTAACTTCATAATTGGTGTCAAAAATCGTCTCCAGTGCCTTTTTAGTCCCATTTAGTTTAAAAAGGTCCTTTATTTTAATGTCGTCGATTACCCGCCAGGCTTCCTTTTCAGAAAATTCATCAGGTAAATAATCAAACACTTGTGGATTTATCTTTTTATTGAATTGTGCCCTTTCGCTTATGAATGTCTTTTTATAAACAATATTGCTGTTTTTTTTGGCTGCAATTAGTTTGTCCGAAGCCTTGTCCAATGATATTTCACCATCTTTTGACAACGAACCCGTTCTGAAAACAATTGAGGAGATATGTCCTTCGCCTGTAGCCCTAAGGCTCATTACAAACCGCATCGCATTATTGTTATAATCATTTTGGTCGGGGTGAACGACAATAGATGGGTTAAACAAAGCGGCTGACTCAATTGAATATTCTTTGGTAAAATAAGCACCGATCAATAGTTTCCTGGACAATGAAAGAGTTTCCGGGATTGCTACTTTGTCCGCTATATTTTGATAATGGTTTAAGATAGCATCCTTAAAATCAATATGTCTGTTTTCGAATTCACAAAAAACCTGATTTAATGTTTTTTCAACAGCTTCATCATTTAAAGAGGCTACTCTAAGAATAATATCTGTAATTTTATTTTTCTTCTTCAAATCCAAAAAAAGAGGGAGTACCTTTTCGGGGTTTGCCTTTATCTTTATATTAGTTCTTTTAACTTTAACCATACTAAATTTTAATTATTTAAAATTATTATCCTTTAATGCCTGATGAGGCCATACTGCTGATAAAATGTTTTTGGAAAATCAAATAGACAATAATCACAGGCAAAGCAAGCAATACTGCCGAAGCGAGTTTTACTCCCAGTTGAGCATCGGAACGGCCTCCAACTGCAAATAAAGTAACCAATTGTGGCATGGTCATGAGTTGTTCGTCGCGTATTACAATTAATGGCCACAACACATCGTTCCATGAGGCCATAAAGGTTATTATCGAGACAGTAATAATTGTAGGAATAATATTGGGCCATAAAATCCGAAAGATAATTTGGGGTTCGTTGCAGCCATCCACTCTTGCTGCAGAAATTAAATCGTTGGGGATACTGCGGAAAATCTGCCTGAACATAATAATTGCAAATGCACTGTTTAAAGCCGGGATTATCAAGGCCGCAAAAGTATCAACCCATGCAAATTTAACCATTAAAATATAATTTGGGATCAGTGTTATTTGAAAGGGCAGCGTCATGGTAAAAATGATTATAAAGAAAATCAGGTCTCTGCCTTTAAAACTCATTTTTGCCAGCGCGTATCCAACCATCGAACCGAAAACAAGAATACCTGATGTGGAACAAACTGCTACAATAGTGCTGTTTAGCAATGACCTGAAAATGGGGATTTTTGAAAACATGGTCAAATAGTTGGAAAAGGTTAGCTCTTTCGGTATCAATGTCATGTCGCCTATTTGACTTTCGGGAAGCACCGAGGCAATTATCATCCAGTAAAACGGGTACAAAAATGTAAGGGCTGCAGCGGTCAGCAAAATATATATTATCATTTTCTTAAAGTTCATTATCTTATGTCTTGTTAAACTTCGTTTTTTTTAATAAACTTTCGTCTTCAGTCCTCAGTCTCTCCCTTATTCCTTTTCAATTGTATATTTCTGAATAACCACTACCAACATAATTATGGCAGCAAAAAATAACCCTAAGGTTGCAGCATATCCCATGTGATAATATTCGAACGCTTGTTTATAAATGTAGAGCATTGCCGACAAAGTACTGTTTAGAGGACCTCCTCCTGTCATGATATAAGGCTCGATAAACAAGCCAAACCCACCAATAGTTGATAGTATTGTTACCATAAAAATAGTGGGGTTAATGGCAGGTAAAGTTATATATCTGAATTTTTGCCACGAACCGGCTCCTTCAACATCTGCTGCTTCGTAATATCGTTGGGGCACCGATTGCAAGCCCACTAAAAACAGGATTACATATAAACCCACATTTTTCCAGGTTGCCATAATGGCTATTGAAGTCATGGCAATTTTTGAATTTGTAAGCCAGGCAACCCTCGGCAATCCAATACTTGTCAACATCCCGTTGATCAAACCTGTATCGAAGCTATATAGTTGTTGCCAAAGCATAGTTACCACAACACCCGAAATAACAACGGGCAAAAAGAAAGCTGCCCTATAGAAGCCCCTGAAAAACAATTTCTGGTTTAAAAAATAAGCCAAAGCTAAAGCAACTGTTAATTGCAAAGGTATGTGTACGGCTAAAAACACCAGAGTGTTTATAATGGCTTTCCAGAACAACCTGTCGTGAAAAAGCCTAATGAAATTGTCGAAGCTCACATACTCCATTGGAGATATGATATTCCATTTATGAAAGGTCAACACTATGGAAAATACAATAGGAAAAGTGATAAATAGAAACAGATGAAGCAAATAAGGCGATACCATGAGATAAGGAACTGTCTTTTTATGTAATTTTTGATTAATATTCATATCTGTGATATATAATTGTCACATTAAAGGTGTACTGCTTTAGTATGCGCATTTATTGCTATTTCTATTGAGTCAACTGCATTTTG
>JAUWKH010000071.1 GCA_030614305.1 Bacteroidota bacterium | reverse complement strand
CTGTAAATATTGTACGAAACAACTCCTCCGTCCCATCCCTCATAATCATTCCATTCCAAATAATTTGTTTTATCGGGTTTTGCTTCTGCTGTTAGAAAAATTGTTCTTGATATGTTTGAATACAGAAAATCTTTGCCGCAACTATCAATAACGATTATTTCATAGTAATAGCTTCTGTTATTTACCAGAGCATTATAATCATCATATTTAATTTCAGAAGTAACGGATGAAGGGATTATTTCAAGTAAAACAAACGGACCTGAAAGGGTTTCCGATCTTAAAATTTTATATCCGGTAATATACGCAGTTGTATCAACAAATAAAGTTAATTCAACATGATCATTGCTTTCAACTGAAGCATTTCTTAAATAAATAAAATCAGGTTTTGAAAATTCGTAGGTAGTAATACATTTTTTGCATGATGTTGATGTGATTTGATCTAAATGATTATACGCCTGTATATAATAGCAATATTCATTATCGGTCGATAAATTTTGATGAACAAAACTTGTATCTGATGAAGAAGTTATTGTCAATAAATTAAAAGGGCCTTCATCAATACTAAAATAAATTTTATAGCCCTCCAGTTCATTGAGCATATTAATATATGATGTCCATTTTATTGTGTTTGCAGAATCGCATGGATTATAAATAATTTCATATAAACAGATGGTTCTGATCGAATCGCCTTCAGCAAACGGACCGATTCCAAGAGGGCTTGTATTACCGCAACTGTCAAAAGCTGCAATACTGTATGATTTTGTTGAAGTGCACGGATCAACTTCAAAATCCGTATAAAATGTATTATATAATCCATAGTTTATATCTATAGTTATCCATGTTCCAGCTTGGTTACGATAAATAATATATCCTTCAGTGTCGCTTGCCGGATTAACCTCCCAGCCGATTACAACATTTTCATTTAAATCAATACTAACAGAGTCCAGTATCGGTGTAGGAGGTTTATTGATATCATAGAACCAGTCTCCTTTAATGTTTGATGTTGATTCACATCCTGATTCATCTGAAATTTTTATCTGGTAATTTATTGTGTCGTTGCAAACGCTGATTATTTCGTTATATTCAAAATTTTGAACAGAGTCAATCAAATCCCAGTTGCTAAATGAATACTTATGGTAAATTTTATACCATCCGTTTGATGAAGGCAGCAACGGAGTATGTATGGCATTCCAATCCAGCTCGGCTTTTCCGTTACCCGGATTAAAAACCTGAAGAAAGATTGTACTCAATGTATCTGAAAAAACAGGATTACCGGCAACAGTTAAAGTTTTGATAAAATAAAAATTTTGCATCAGGTTTGAAGAGGAACCTGTATGAGTGAAATTTGTATTGCTGTAATTAGTTGAACTGCCGATTTCTGTGAAAATATCAGGATTTGAAGCATTAGCATGATAAAAATGATAGCTAATAAATTCATCAATAGAAACGGGCTGCATCCAACTGAGAGTAACATCACCGTTGTTTTCTACAGCAAGACATCTGAAATAATGCGAATACTGGGAATACATCTTTAAAGATGATAAAAGTATTATAGCGATTATAAGATTTGATTTTTTAAACATACTTTTTAATAAGCTGAAATAATATTCTCACCTTTATATTTAAAGTATTGTTTTTAAAATTATTGCATGAAAGGTTCAAAATTAATTAATTTATTTACCAACCAACAATTCAAACATTGTTTCTTTAGTAAAATATTTTTTTGCCAACTGAATTAAAGTTTCAGAAGTTATTGATATAATTATGTTTAAATATTTATCATAATAAGTGAAATCCATATCATATTCAAGAACCGATATAAACATTTCGGATAATGCAAAAGGTCCGTCAATACTTCTGAGAAAACTGCCAAGCATAAAATTTTTAACGAGGTTTAATTCGTCCTGGGAAATTAATTCATCAGATAACAATTTAATTTCTTTGTAAATTTCATTTACTGCTTTTTTTGAAACATCAGCACCTGCTTCGGTTGCAATATAGAAATACCCTGCGTTTTGTAATGAAATCAGAGCTGAGCCTATTCCGTAAGTATATCCTTTATCTTCACGAATGTTAGACATTAATCTTGACCCGAAATATCCACCTAATACAATATTTAATATCTGCAAAGGAATAAAATCGGGATGTTTTTTATTAAACAATGGTTTGCCTATTCTGATGGCTGTTTGCAATGCATCTTCTTTCTTTATAAAATGCTTATGTGCATCACAGTCTTCAATTTTATATGGTTTGGATTCTTCTGTGTAACCGGCGTTCTGCTTATTACTACCCAATAATTTATTTAGCAATGGAATAGTTTTATTATTGATTTTCCCGGAAACAATTATTTTGCAATTTTTTGTTGTATAATATTTTTTGTAGAAATCAATCAGGAAATTTCTTTCAAGATTGTCAAAGTCCTTAAGGTCAGCTATTCTTCCATATTGGTTTTTATCTCCAAAAATTATTTTATCAAAATTTATTTTTGCAAGATATTTAACTTTTTCGTTATTGATTATAAATTCCTGTTTAGCTTTTTTAATAAAGGTTTTCAGTTCTTTCTCAGGAAAAACGGGCTTGTTGATTATTTCAGCCAATACAGGCAGAAGTTTTTCAAGATGTTTGTTTAATAAATAAAGTGTTATTGATGCATGATCTTTTCCCGGAATTGTTTCAAGATGGGCGCCATAGTAATCAAGTTTTTCGGCAATCTCATATGCAGTTGAATTTTGTGTTCCTTCAATTAACATTTTATTGGTTGATAGAGCAACCAATGGTTTATTTTGGAAATATGTACCGGCATTAAATATCAAATCAATTTTTAGAATATCTTGTGTGCCGGCATCTAAAATATAAACAGGTATTCCGTTATCAAGATATATTTTATCAGGATTAGTTAAACTGATTTTTTTAATTGTTTTTAATTCAGGTTGATCTTGCCTGTTTAAATCTTTTTTCATGTTTAAATATTTTTATTGTGCCAAGTAGTAGAGTGTTGAACAATTATTTTCCCTGAAAATTAAATTTGCTTGTTCACAAATTTGTTCTTTAGTAACAACCGAATATTTTTCAATTTCTTTATTTATGAGTGATAAATCACCCAACAATTCGGCAAAAGCAAGGTTCATGGCTTTGTTCAGAACATTCATTTCAGAAAACACCAAAGTTGATTCAATCTTATTTTTAACTTTTTGTAATTCATTTTTTTCAATAGTATTATTTTTAATTTTATCAAGTTCGGTGTTTATAGCTTCTTCGGCTTTTTGCATGGAAATACCTTTTATTAGTTTACCGCATACGACAAAAAGACCGTTTTCAATTCCGCCTGTTAAAAATGCATTAATTTCACTGAATAGCTTTTGCTTTTTTATAAGTTCCTGATGAAGGCGTGATGAGTTTCCGTTAGATAAAATATCCGAAAGCAAATCAACAGTATGAAATTCCTTTTCTCTTCTCGAACATGTATGAAAAACTTTATAAATCGAATTGAATGGAACATTTCGTTTGACCGTTAATTTTTCCGGTGATTTTTGTTCCGGCTCAACCGGTAATTTCCTCAAAGATTTCTTATCTTTTTTAATTGTAGCAAACCATTTGTTTGCAAGTTTTTTTATATTTTCAATATCAACATCACCTGCAATAGACAAAATTGCATTATTTGGATTATAGAATTTTTTATAAAATGCTTTTACATTCTCCATTCTGGCATTTTCAATATGTGAAATATCTTTACCGATTGTTGACCATTGATAAGGATGTACCTTATAAGCCAGTGGTCGAAGTAATAGCCAAACATCGCCATATGGCTGGTTAAGAAACACTTGTTTGAATTCTTCAATCACTACATTTTTTTGTACATCAAGGCTTTTGGGAGAAAATGCAAGCGATAGCATACGGTCTGATTCCAGCCAAAAAGCAGTCTCAAGGTTTTGTTTAGGAAGAGTTAGATAGTAATTAGTAATATCATTAGATGTAAATGCGTTATTTTCGCCACCTGCTTTCTGAAGCGGCTCATCATATCTTGGTATATTAATGGAACCTCCGAACATTAAATGTTCAAAAAGATGAGCAAAACCGGTTTTGTCAGGTTGTTCGTCTTTTGCTCCCACATCATACAAAACATTAAATGCAACAAGAGGAGTTGATGTATCTTTGTGAACAATTATTTTTAATCCGTTATCAAGCGTAAATTTTTCAAAATTTATCATAAGTATCTTTAAAATTATTTTTTTTGCAAACTTATGATTTTATAATGAGTAAAGATGAATTTTTGTAACTAATCAGTCAATCAATTCCTATTCCCTCCAGATAGCTATCGGGATTGAGGATAGATTTTAAAAATGGCATCCATCCATACGGATTCCTTTCCTGTTTTCCGCAATGGACAGCTTAAATACAAATATTTATAAAGATTTTTGGCATTGTTCATTTATAGCATATTTTAGTTTACAATTTTATAAGATTTCATAAAAACCTTATTTTATTATTTTTCAACCTTAGTAACAAAAATAAATACACCCCTCCTTAAAACCTTATTACCTTATTTTCATCCGGTTAATAAGGTAATAATGTTTGATATTCTGCTGTATATTACATGTTACTAAGGTTATTTGTATTAAAATAAGGTTTTTTTAAATACTCTAATTACAGAAAAAAGTGTAAACCGATAAATGAAAATGCCCGGATTTTTTTATTGTTCTTTTAGCTTGAACCAAAAGAACCAAAAGTTCAAGACTTCTTAGAATTCCCATAAGAATTCTAAAATGTCATGGGGCTAATGAAATATCGGCTTATTATAATATTGCAAAATAAAATTTTGTTTTTTTTAATAAATTTTATTTCCGTTCAAAACTTTTATTTCCACTATAACCGCAGGGCGTCCGTCCATCCATACGGACTTCTGAAGCAAAGCAAACCCGTATGGGCTTTGGTCGTACGGATTTCTTTCAGTCATATGGATTCCCCCTATTTCCCTTATTTCCCTTATTTCCCCTACTTCCTTTATTTTCCATTATTCCATTACTCAATCATTCATTCAATCATTCATTCAATCATTCAATCACTCAATCATTCAATCATTCCATTCTTTCCACATAATTCGTTAAAAATTTTCATTGGTGTTTTTATACTGATTAGTTACATTTTTTTTAAATTTGCACGATAAATTATTAAATAATCGTAAAATCTTAATATAAATTTATAATATAATGAAAAAAGATACTGAAATATTTAAATTGATTAACCTTGAAAAAAAACGCCAGTTACACGGCATTGAATTAATTGCCTCTGAAAATTTTGTAAGCGATCAGGTGTTGAAAGCTATGGGCTCGGTGCATACAAATAAATATGCTGAGGGTTATCCCGGTAAGCGTTATTATGGAGGATGCGAAATTGTTGACCAAACCGAACAACTTGCAATTGACCGTGCAAAAGAATTATACGGGGCTGAATATGCTAACGTACAACCTCACTCAGGTGCCCAGGCAAATATGGCTGTTTTTCTTGCCTGTTTAAAACCAGGCGACACTTTTATGGGAATGGACCTTTCGCATGGTGGTCACTTATCACATGGGTCTCATGTTAATTCATCCGGAATTTTATACAGACCGGTAGCATATAAAGTTAAAGAAGAAACCGGAATAATTGATTACGAAAACATGGAAGAAGTTGCACTTATTGAAAAGCCAAAGCTTATCATAGCAGGTGCTTCGGCATATTCAAGAGACTGGGATTATAAACGAATGCGTGAAATTGCTGACAAGATAGGTGCTATTCTGATGGCTGACATTGCTCATCCTGCAGGATTAATTGCAAAAGGTTTACTTGAAGACCCTCTTCCATATTGCCATATTATTACAACAACAACACATAAAACATTAAGAGGTCCGAGAGGTGGTATGATACTGATGGGTAAGGATTTTGAAAATCCATGGGGATTGAAAACGCCGAAAGGTATAACCAAAATGATGTCAACTGTGCTTAATTCTGCAGTATTTCCAGGTATTCAGGGCGGTCCGCTTGAGCATGTTATTGCTTCAAAAGCAGTTGCCTTTGGTGAAGCATTAACAGATGGATATTTAGAGTACATCATTCAGGTTAAGAAAAATGCCGAAGTAATGGCAAAAGCATTTGTTGATAAAGGATACCACATTATTTCAGGTGGCACCGATAATCATCTGATGTTGATTGACCTTAGATCTAAATTCCCGGATATTACTGGAAAAATAGTTGAAAATACTTTAGTGAAAGCCGATATAACAGTGAATAAAAATATGGTTCCTTTTGACAGCCGCTCACCTTTCCAAACTTCTGGTTTGAGGATTGGAACACCGGCAATTACCACTCGCGGATTGAAAGAAGAACACATGGCTCCTATCGTTGATATGATTGATGAAGTAATAAGCAATATTGAAAACGAAGAATTATTGCTTTCAGTAAAAAAACGGGTTAATGAAATGATGACGGAATTACCAATGTTTGCCTGGTAGATAATATATTAAGATTAAAGACTTGAAGATAAAACAAAAATTATTTTAACATTTGAACTAAACTATTTCTATCAAGAATTTTAATTTCTTTCCTTTTAATTTCTATCAAACCTCCATCTTTCATTTCGCCAAGAGCCCTTGCCAACGATGGACGGGTAACTCCAAAATATTCTGCCAGTTGTTCCTGGGTTTTGTCAATCAAAAAGTGCTGTTTTCCTTCATTCTTTCTTTCTAAACCTAAAATGTAGTTTGCCAGTTTTCCTTTAATATTTTTTAGTGATAAAAATTTTAGTTTCTTTGTTACAAGCACAAATCTGTTTGAAGTAATATTCAAATAATTTTCTAATATTTTTTTGTTCGATTTGAATAATTGTAATAAATCATTTTTATAGATAATTAAAATTTTAGTTTTTGTGTTTGTTACAATGTTTACAAGCAGATTATTTTCGTCTGCAAACAAAAATCCTTCGGCAAAAGTATCAGGTGCATTAATATCCTCAATTTTAATAACTTTTCCTTTAAGATCAACAGCTTCACCTCTTACGCTCCCTTCTATTAAAATATATAAATTTACACATTCATCACCACTGTATGCAATAATTGTTTCAGGCTCGTAAGTTTTAATCTGATGATGAACAAGATTCAAAATATGGGCTGCTTCGCCAGGGTTTATTCCTTTAAAGATTGGTGTTTCTGATATTTTTGTGTACATTTTTTTATTATTTAAAATATTTTACAAAAGTAAAGCATAACGCAATAAACTGCAAGATAAAAGATAAAAGCGACACGAAGTTAGCCCGCATGGGCCCGTATGGGATAAAAGTCAACCCTAATTTCTAATTAGTATCTGTCAGTAATGTCTGAAAGTTTAAATAGATGAGATTTGTATTTATATGTTTAAGAAAAATGTGCATTTGTAACTTATGTTACATTTTATATGAAAGTATCATAATAATTTTGTAGCAAAAATATAGTATTAATTTTAAAATTTAAAATCATGAAATTTAAAGTAGATCAGGAATTATGTATAGGTTGTGGGGCATGTGAAGGCGTTTGCCCTGAAGTATTTGAAATGAGAGACGACGACAAAGCTTATGTTATTAAAGACCCTGTACCGGCAGAACTTGAAGACAACGCCCTTGAATCTGAAGAATCCTGCCCTGTTGAGGCAATATGTCATGAATAAGTCGGCAGTCCTCAGTCGGCAGTCCTCAGTTGTCAGTCTGTCCATGCCTAAATAAGGTTGACTTTTTTTTATAAAGTGTATACTTTTTCTTTTTTGCTTCTTTTTTCTTTTTGTTTATAACTGGTATTTTTTGTTAATACTGATGCAAATACGT
>JAUWKH010000219.1 GCA_030614305.1 Bacteroidota bacterium | reverse complement strand
CCAAAAATAGGAAACCTGCTTTACCCCGGATTTGAACAGGGAGGCAAGTTATCTGTTACACATATTTCCTTTCCGCCCGTTATGCAAAATTCTGATAATTTAAAAATAGCCACTAACGATCTTAAACCCATTCCTGCAAGAAATAAAGATACTCACAAGGGTAGCTTCGGGAAAGTACTTTTTATTGCAGGATCATCCAACTATCTCGGTGCACCCTATTTCGCTGCATTATCGTTTCTAAAAGCAGGCGGTGGTCTTTCTTATTTAGCAACTCCTGCGAATGTGTCAGCTTTCATCGGAAATAAAGGGAGCGAGATTGTTTTTGTACCGCAAAAAAATACAACATCAGGCAGCATCAGTCTTAAAAACAGGCAGCAGCTTTTAAAATTTTCTAAAAATGTAGATATGGTTGTCATTGGGCCGGGATTATCTTTAAATACAGAAACACAAATACTGGTAAGAGAGCTATGTGCTGAAATTAGAAAGCCATTGCTTGTTGATGGAGATGGAATAACCGCAGTTGCCAATGATTGGGAATGTATTAAGAAACGGGAAGCCCCAACAATTTTAACTCCGCATTTGGGTGAAATGGCGAGAATTGTTGGACAAAACATTGAAGATATTTCAAATAATAAAATCAGTGTCCTGCAAAACACAGCTCAGGAACTCAATGCTACGATTGTCTTGAAAGGGGCGCATTCATTGATTGGTTATCCTGATAAGAGCGTGTTTGTCAACCTCAGTGGCAATCCGGGTATGGCAACTGCCGGTAGCGGCGATGTTTTGACTGGAACCATCGCTGCTATGTTCGGGCTCGGATTTTCAATTAACGACGCAGTGCGAATGGGTGTTTTTCTGCATGGTTTTGCAGGCGACCTTGCAGCAAAAGACAAAGGAGAAGATGGCCTTATCGCCGGTGATATTATGAATCAGTTGCCTGAATCCCTGAAAAAATATCGTGAAGAATATAATTCGATTATAGAAGATCATTATCATAGTATTTATATTATTTAAGGTTAAACATGGGAAAGTGAACGGTAATGCTGTAATACAAATAGCAACAGATGAAACAATTTAATTCAATTGAAAAACGAGAGTCATTCGAAGTTCTTAATTATCAGATTAGGGCTTGTGAAAAATGCAGTTTGTCTGTTACCCGAAAACATGCACTTACAGGTGAAGGGAATATTGATGCACGTATTATGTTTGTTGCGCTTTCTCCCGGAGTAAAAGAAGATTCGGAAAATAGAATGTTTATTGGTCCATCGGGACAAATTTTTAACAAACTGTTACATGCTGCAGGAATTGACAGGGATGTGGTGTTTATGACCAATTTAATCAAATGCATATTGCCAAAAAACCGAAAGCCCAAAATGAATGAAATTGAATTATGCAGCCAATTCCTGGATGAAGAAATTTTAATTATTCAACCTGAAGTCATTGTGCCATTAGGGTATTATGCAACGCACTCAATTTTAACAAAATATCATGCCGATCCGTTAACACAAGAGATGAGTTTTAAAAACATTAATGGACAGTTATTAATTTTAGATGGAATGAAAGTATTTCCGGTAACACATCCGTCAGCACTTTTATACAACCCGTCTTTTGAACCGGAAACAATAGAGAAATATAAAAAATTGAAAACCTTTTAATAAAACGGCATGAAGCTCAGATTGTCTATTTTGCCTGTTTGTAAAAATTTAGAATCAAAGAATTAAAATAGAATTATGTATAAACATCTTTTCGGACCTGTTCCATCACGCAGATTGGGTATGTCATTGGGAATTGATTTGATACCTAAAAAAGTTTGCTCATTAAACTGTGTTTACTGCGAAGTAGGTAAAACTACTAAACTTACTCTCGATAGAATGGAGTATGTTAAATATGATAAAGTTATTGTTGAATTAAAACAGTTTATGAGCAGTAATCCTAAAATCGACTACATTACTTTTTCAGGGTCGGGAGAACCAACATTAAATAGCCGAATTGGAGATGTAATGAATTTTATCAAGCAAAATTATCCTGAAATAAAAACCGCCGTTTTAACAAACGGGACTTTATTATTTGATAAAAAATTAAGAACAGAACTATTACAAGCCGATGTTATCTTACCTTCATTAGATGCCGCAAGTCAGGAGATATTTGAAAAAATTAACCGACCAAGCTCAAATCTGAAAATTGAAAATTATATTCAAGGTTTAATTGATTTAAGAAAAGAATACAAAGGCAAAATTTGGTTAGAAATATTCTTATTGAAAAATTACAACGATTCAAAAGAAGAATTGGAGTTGCTTAAAAAGGCTATTCTGAAAATCAATCCCGATAGTATTCAGTTAAACACTTTGGACAGGCCGGGAACGGTAGCTGACTTAATTCCTTTATCAAAAAGTGAATTGCAGGAAATTATTGATTATTGGAACCTGCCAAAGGTCGAAATCATTGCATCAGCTCCCGAACGAAAATCTATTGAATCTTATAGCGGCGACATTGAAACCGCTATTTTAGAAACTATAGCTCGTCGCCCGTGCACACTCGATGATTTACATAATTTTTTAGGTATTCATATTAATGAAATAAATAAATATTTAGGAACTTTGGAAGCGAATAATAAAATAGAAACGGTTAAGCTTGAAAGAGGAGTGTTTTATGAATTAAAACATAAGTAATTTTAATTTTAAAATGAACATAATGAAAAAAATAGGATTAATAGTAAATCCAATAGCCGGCATGGGAGGTAGTGTCGGTTTAAAAGGGACTGATGGAGAAATATATAAAAAAGCCATAGAATTGGGTGCAAAACCAACAACACCTCAAAGAATTGAAGAAACACTTACTTTAATTAAAAGGAATGATGTCTATTTTATGGTTGCTCCCGGGAAAATGGGCGAGGACTATATTACAAAATTTGATTTTAATTATGAAGTAGCTTCCAAAATAGGTAAAGAAACAAATGCAACAGATACCAAAAGGATTGTTTTGGAGATGCTTAAAAAAGGCATTGATCTGTTGATTTTTGTGGGGGGCGATGGTACTGCAAGGGACATATACGATGCATTGGGTTTAAAAATTCCTGTTGTGGGTATTCCTTCAGGAGTTAAAATGTTCAGTCCTGTTTTTGCACTTTCACCTTCTGCAGCCGCTGAAATAATTAATACTGCAGGAAATCAATTTATCGAAAAAGAGGTTCTTGATATTGATGAAGAAGCCTTTAGAGAAAACAAAATAGCAGCAAAATTATACGGATACCTGAAAGTCCCAAAAAATATAACACTTCTCCAGGCAAAAAAGGAACCCTCAAATATAAGCAAGCCCGAAGAAGATATGAAAGAAGAAATTGCGGATTACCTTATGGAAAATCCGGAAAAGGAAACACTTTATATTTTGGGACCAGGAACCACTTTAAAAACAATTGCTGATAAAATGGGAGTGGAAAAAACTTTACTGGGTATAGATGCTGTTTTCAATGGAAAGTTGGTTGGAAAAGACTTAAATGAGAAAGGATTATTAGTGCTAATAAAGAAGTATAATAAATCAACAATTATCGTTACTCCCATTGGTGGAAACGGATTTATATTCGGAAGGGCAAGCAAACAATTTACCCCTGAAGTTTTAAGATTGATAGGAAAAGAAAACATAGTTGTTGTTGCAACCGAAGATAAAATCAATAAGTTGGAGTGTTTAAGGGTTGATACAGGTAATATTGAAGTAGATAAAAGTTTGAATGGATTTACAAGAGTTATTACCGCATATAAAAGAGAATCAATTATCGAAGTAAAATGATAATCAATCTGCACATGAACGAAAATCCGTATTTACCTGCT
>JAUWKH010000017.1 GCA_030614305.1 Bacteroidota bacterium | reverse complement strand
CGACACGAAGTCCATCCATACGGATTCCTTTTAGTCATACGGATTTACTTCGTTTCATTAGCCCGTATGGGTAAAAAGTAAAAAGTAAAAGTCCATCTGCCCATAAGGACTACACAGAAAAAAATAATCAGAATAATACAATAATTAATTACAATAAAATACTTATAAATTATAATAAAAATGGGAATCATAGAAGTTAAAAATTTGCACAAAGTTTACCAGGACACCAAAGTCCCTGTTAAAGCTGTTAATGGTATTGATTTATCATTTGAAGAAGGAGAATTTTCTGCTGTGGTTGGACCTTCAGGTTCAGGAAAAACAACTTTTTTGAATTTAATTGGAGGATTAGACACACCAACAGCAGGAGAAATACGTATTAACGGTAAAAATATCAGTAAATTGAAATCAAGAAAATTAATAGATTTCAGATTACATAACATAGGATTTGTATTTCAATCATTTAATTTAATTCCGGTTTTAACTGCAATTGAAAATGTAGCCTTTATAATGGAATTGCAGGGCAAATCAAAAAACGAGCGTAACAAGAGAGCAAAAGAATTGCTAAATGCGGTTGGAATCGGCGATAAAATAAATAACCGGCCAGGTGATCTTTCAGGCGGTCAGCAACAGCGTGTTTCGGTTGCAAGGGCATTAGCCTCTGAACCAAAGTTTATTTTAGCAGATGAACCCACTGCAAATCTTGATTCCAAATCAACAAACGACCTGTTGGATATCATGCAAAAAATGAATAAAGAATCAAAAATAACATTTATCTTCTCAACTCACGACCAAAGAGTTATGGATAAAGCCAGACGTATTATAACTATTGATGACGGAAAGGTAACAAGTGATGAGAATAGGATGTAGATTTAAACAAGATAAAAGATAAAAGTTGAAATTAAATACATGAATTGAGGTGTTTATGTTTTACTTGATTTTTTCTTAAAGTTACCATTTTTTTCTTATTTTTGATGTACAAAATAGTCAACTTATTTAATGCAAGGACGGAAAACGTAATCCGTAAATCTTTAAGGACAGTCTTTTCCGCTAAAATAATAATAATACTAAAAAATAAACTGCTATGAAAAAATTAATTTTCTTAATCGTTTTAGCCTTCATCATCCAGGCTACCGTTTCATCCCAACCCTGCCTGCCTGAAGGAATTACATTTACAACTCAGGCAGAAATTGATAATTTCCAAATCAATCACCCTAATTGTACTGAAATTGAGGGAAATGTTGAGATTCATGGGAATGATATCACTAATTTAAACGGATTAATTGTTCTTGAATCTATTGGGGGGTATCTTGTTATTCAAAACAACAATTTGCTAACAAATTTAACAGGTTTAGACACATTATCTTCAATCGGAATATTTATTATTAATAACAATTGCTCTCTAACCAGTTTGTCAGGCTTAAGTGGTTTGTCATCAATTAAAGGATCTCTTGCTATTAAATTTAACAATTCCCTGATAAATTTGTCGGGGTTAAACGCTGTTATATCTATAAATGGTTTATTGTATATTGGATCGAATGATAGCTTAACAAGTTTAACAGGACTTGACGCTTTAAATTATATTGCTGATTACATGGAAATCAGAAATAATGACGCTTTAACAAATTTAAACGGACTTGAGGCTCTGACATCAATAGGAGGTGACCTGTGGATTTATGATAACAATGAACTGATAAGTTTATCAGGATTGGTGGCTTTAAGCTCAATCGGAGGTGAATTGTATATTGGGGCAAATTATAACCTTACAAGTTTAGTTGGTATTGAAAATATAGATTATAATACTATAACTGGAATACACATCTCATATAATGAATCTTTATCTACTTGTGAAGTTCAGTCGATATGTGATTATTTATCTAATCCAATGGGTCAAATTGATATCCAAAGTAACGCAACGGGTTGTAATAGCCCGGAAGAAGTAGAAGAAGCTTGTGAGTCTATTGGGATTCCAAATATAAATGCCGAGTCTGGATTTTTGATATATCCTAACCCTGCAAAAATGGAGATTTTTATTTCCTGCAATAATGGAACAATTATAAATGAAGTAAATATTTATAACCAAATCGGGCAGAAAGTATTTCATAAAAAATCAATAACCAATTCAATTGATGTTTCAAAACTCCGGCAAGGAATATATATTATTGAATTGCTTACAAACGATTCGAAAATAAGAAAAAAATTGATAATAAGATAGGGAATACTTGAGATTTTAGATTTTAGATTTTAGATTTGAGAGAAATTGATAATTGGATAAATGCATAGTGTAATAAATTAACGAATCGGGAAAACGGAAAACGTAATCCGTAATTAGTAAATATTTAAGAACAGTCTTTTCAACTAAAATAATGGAAATATCAAAAAATAAACTTCTATGAAAAAATTAAATTTCATAATAAAGATTATTTTTCTGTTTTTTTTATTAATATTCCTTGATCAAAGCATACAGGCAAAAGGCGATAAAAAGCCAAGGAATTATTCATTAAACGGTCATATTGAAACACTTGAAACAGTCTGGGTAAAAGATTTCAAAAAAAAATGGCTGACAATGAATACAATTAAAAACCGTCTGGATTTCAGATGGTATCCAACGAGTTTTTTAACAGCTCATTTCGGAATGCGAAATGTTTTGAATTACGGACAAATGGTTGGTGAATATTATCCGGTTTTTGCCGACTATGCGATTATTGATGATGGATATTTAGACCTTACAAGATTAATTGCAAAAGACACATCGTTTTTTATTTATTCAACCTTTGACAGAGCTAATCTTGAATTTTCAAAAGGAAATTTTGAAGCAAAAATAGGAAGGCAAAGAATAAACTGGGGAATAAATTTAGTGTGGACTCCTAATGACATCTTCAATACTTTCAATTATTTTGATTTTGATTATATTGAACGCCCGGGTTGTGATGCCATAAAAATCCAGTATTACACAGGCATGACATCTTCCGCACAATTGGCATATAAAATTAATAAGGAAAACAAAGTTACTTTTGCAGGATTATATAAATTCAATAAATGGAATTATGATTTTCAATTTCTTGCCGGAATTATGGAAGACGATATTGTTTTAGGTACAGGATGGTCAGGTCAAATTAAAGGAGCCGGCTTTAACGGCGAAGCAACATATTTTCTATCCAAAGAAAATTTCAGTGATTCTACCGGAGTATTAGTTGCTTCGGCAGGTATAAACTATACTTTTAAAAACAGTCTTTATATTCATGCTGCTTTTTTATTTAATAGTGACGGAACAACAGGTCCTGCAAGCATGGGAAGCATATTAGCTTTGCAAACAACTATTTCGGCGAAAAATTATACAAGAGCAAAATATTCAATTTTTGGTGAGATTTCATATCCTGTCACACCTTTGATAAAAGCAAATTTTTCAGGAATGTTCAACCCAAATGATAAGTCAGCTTATATAGGTCCTTCTCTTGATTTCTCCTTAACCGAAAATATCGGCTTCCTGTTAATTGGTCAAATTTTCCTCGGTGATACAGGTACTGAATTCGGAGATTACGGAAAAATGTTTTATATGCGGTTAAAATTATCTTTCTAAAATAAATAATAAAAAAAAGTTTTGATATATAAAAAGATTATTCTAATTTTGCACGCCGAAATTGAAAATAAAAAAATAATATGTATTTAACAACGGAAACAAAAAAAGATATTTTTAAGAAGTTCGGAAAATCAGAATTTGATACCGGATCTGCTGAAGGGCAAATTGCTTTATTTACATTCAGAGTCAAACATCTAACTGGTCATTTAAAGAAAAACAAAAAAGATCTTAATACCGAACGTTCGTTGGTTAGATTAGTTGGTAAAAGAAGAAAATTACTTGATTATCTTAAAGAAATAGACATAGAAAGATACAGGGTAATAATTAAAAAATTAGGTATCAGAAAATAATCTTATACATTTTATATTACAGAATTAAATTACAGATGTAAAAAGGGCAATTTTGATTGCCTTTTTTTGTATACAAATTAATAAAACACACACAAATATCATGTCAAAATCAGTTATTACAAAAAAAATTGAATTAGATGATGGAAGAACCATTTCAATAGAAACAGGAAAGTTAGCTAATCAGGCAGATGGAGCTGTTGTAGTTAAGATGGGTGATACTATGCTAATTGCCACGGTAGTTGCAACAAAAGAAGCAAGGGAAAATGTTGATTTTATGCCACTTACTGTTGAATATAAAGAAAAATATGCTGCAACAGGAAAATTTCCCGGTGGCTTTTTTAAAAGAGAAGCACGACCTTCGGAATATGAAATATTAATTGCAAGATTAGTTGACAGAGCACTTCGCCCTTTATTTCCTGATGATTTCCACGGTGACACTCAGGTAATAATTACATTAATTTCAGGAAGCAATGACACTGCACCCGACGCATTGGCTGCATTAGCTGCTTCTTCGGCATTAACTATTTCGGATATACCTTTTAACGGACCAATTTCTGAAGTCAGGGTGGCAAAAATTAATGGAGATTTTATTATCAATCCTTCAATTAAAGAGTTAGAAACTGCCGAACTTGACCTTATAGTAGCAGCAACTATAGATAATATTATTATGGTTGAAGGCGGGATGAAAGAAGTATCAGAAGAAGTAATGCTTGAAGCTATTAAAGTTGCTCATAATGCAATAAAAGTCCAATGTCAGGCACAGCTTGAGCTGGCTGAAATGATTGAAAAGTCAAAGGTAAGAAGAGAATATACTCACGAAGAAAATGATGCTGAACTTAAAGAAGCATTAAAACAAGCCACTTACGATAAACTCTATCAAATAGCAAAATCAGGTAATAATTGTAAGCATGAAAGGTCTGAAGCTATTGAAGCAGTAAAAAACGAATTTATCAGCACCTTATCAGAAGAAGACAAAGAGGCAAAAGCCAAATTAATTGACCGTTATTTTCATGATATTGAAAAAGAAGCAGTGAGAAATGCTGTATTAAATGAAAAAATTCGTCTGGATGGAAGAAAATCAGATGAAATAAGACCAATATGGTCTGAAGTTGATTATCTGCCGGCTGCACATGGCTCAGCAATTTTTACTCGTGGTGAAACACAGTCGCTCGTAACAGTTACTTTAGGTACAAAACTTGACAAACAAACTATTGATGGTGTTGTATTTGAAGGTAAAAGCGATTTTCTGCTGCACTACAATTTCCCTGCATTTTCCACAGGCGAAGTAAGACCAATTCGTGGAACCAGCCGGCGTGAAATTGGTCATGGTAATCTTGCCAGGAGGGCATTAAAACACGTTATTCCTGACGATATGGAGAACCCATATACTATCAGGATTGTCTCAGATATACTTGAATCCAACGGATCTTCATCAATGGCTACGGTTTGCGGAGGTACACTTGCCTTAATGGATGCCGGTGTTAAAATATCAAAACCTGTTTCCGGAATTGCTATGGGCTTGATAACTGATAATGAATCAGGTAAATTTGCTATACTTTCGGATATTTTGGGTGATGAAGACCATCTTGGTGATATGGATTTTAAAATTGCAGGAACAAAAGATGGAATTACTGCCTGTCAGATGGATATAAAAGTTGAAGGACTTTCTTTCGATATTCTTCAAGAAGCACTTGAACAAGCCAGAGAAGGACGAATACATATACTTTCCGAAATGGAAAAAACTATTTCTCAACCACGTGAAGATTACAAACCTCATGTTCCAAGAATTGAAAAAATGACAGTTCATAAGGAATTTATCGGTGCAATAATCGGCCCCGGAGGGAAAGTTATCCAGGAAATTCAAGAGGAAACCAATACTACTATCGTTATTGAAGAAGAAGGCGATCTTGGAATTATTGATATCGTATCAAGCAACAAAGAAGATATTGAAGCTGCCAAAGAAAAAATCAAACAAATAGTTGCAATTCCGGAAATTGGAGATATATACAAAGGCGTTGTTAAAAACATTGTTCCTTTCGGGGCTTTTGTTGAAATACTTCCAGGTAAAGATGGATTACTGCATATTTCTGAAATTGAATGGAGTCGATTGGAAAACGTTGAAAGTGTTTTAAAAGTTGGTGATGAAATAGAAGTTAAACTAATAGGTATTGATAGCAGAACCGGTAAATTAAAGCTTTCACGAAAAGTTTTATTATCCAGACCATCGAAAAGTTAGGAATTACGGATTTTAATATTTAGTCTGGTCTAACCTGCATTATTCATAAAATCTTTCGCAATCCCGAAAACTTTCGAGAGCTAAGCCGCAAAGAATAAGTAAATTAGTAATAAGTGTTTAAAATATTTAATTTTATAATATAAAAACTATTGCAGGTATTAAATTGTTCCAATTCAAATCTTTGCGCCTCTGCGTCTTTGCGTGATGAATTATTCAGGCTAAATAGTAAAATTTTAGAATGATAGCCAATAGTAAATTTTTTTGTAACTTAATTAATGATATTTCGTACAATTTTTACCAATTACAATTAAATTTTACATTATATAAATTATGAGGCAACTAAAAATTACCAAACAGGTAACGAATCGTGAAACCGCTTCATTGGATAAATACCTCCAGGAAATAGGAAGAGTAGATCTTATTACAGCAGATGAAGAAGTTCTATTAGCTCAAAAAATTAAACAGGGCGATAAGTTAGCTCTGGAGAAACTTACAAAAGCAAATTTACGTTTTGTTGTTTCCGTTTCAAAACAATATCAAAATCAAGGATTAACTCTGCCCGATTTAATTAATGAAGGTAATCTCGGACTTATCAAAGCAGCTCAAAGATTTGATGAAACCAGAGGATTTAAGTTCATTTCTTATGCTGTTTGGTGGATACGTCAGTCTATTTTACAGGCATTAGCTGAGCAATCTCGAATTGTTCGTTTACCTCTGAATAAAATCGGTTCAATTAATAAAATTAATAAGGCTCATGCTAAACTTGAACAGAAATTTGAAAGAGAACCAAATTCTGAAGAAATTGCTGATATGCTTGAGATTACTGAACGCGAGATAAAAGAATCAATGAAAAATGCCGGTCGTCATATTTCAATGGATGCACCTTTGATTCAGGATGAGGATAATAATTTGTATGATGTGCTTAAGATGGATGAAAGTAATACTCCTGAAACCGAATTACTTTATGAGTCGCTTAGAAAAGAAATTGACAGGGCAATTTCTACTTTAACTTCCCGTGAAGCAGATGTTATAAGACTTTATTTCGGGTTAAACGGTAGTCATCCTATGACACTTGAAGAAATCGGTGAAAAATTTGATTTGACTCGTGAAAGAGTGCGACAAATAAAAGAAAAAGCGATAAGAAGATTAAAACATACTTCGCGGTGCAAAATTCTAAAAACTTATTTGGGATAAATTTAAAGCGTTCTTAAAACAGAACGCTTTTTTTGTTCTATACACTTTGACATATAATACTTTTTATTAATTTTGCTTCAAATATATATATATGAGTCATCTAGTCGCTCCTTCTATTTTATCAGCCGATTTTGCAAATCTCCGTAGTGATATTGAAATGATCAATCGCAGTGAAGCTGACTGGTTTCATATTGATGTTATGGATGGTGTTTTTGTTCCGAATATTTCATTTGGTATTCCTGTAATCAAACAAATAAAAAAATATGCTCAAAAACCTCTTGATGTTCATCTGATGATAATTGATCCTGATCGTTATTTTGAAAAATTTAAAAATGCAGGTGCTGATATTATAAGCGTCCATTACGAAGCATGCACCCATTTACACAGATCAATACAGGCAATAAAATCATTAGGACTTAAAGCAGGAGTTGCCATTAATCCCCATACGAATGTTAATTTACTTGAAAATATAATTTCTGATGTTGAAGTTGTGTTGGTGATGTCAGTAAATCCGGGTTTTGGCGGACAAAAATTTATTAAAAACACATATTCGAAAATTAAACAATTAAAACAAATTATCAATAATGCAGATTCTTCTGCTTTAATTGAAGTTGACGGAGGAGTTACTTTATCAAATGCTGCTGATTTAATAAAAGCCGGCACTAATGTTTTAGTAGCAGGTTATACTATATTTTCTTCACAAAATCCTGAAAAAACTATTTCTGAATTAAAATCAAAAGAATAATTCGTAATTCGTCTTTTAATTTTTTACTTTTGTCTTTTGTCTTTTGTCTTTTATCTTTACTAAAATGTATACAATATTTGTAGTTTCCGATGGAACAGGAAGAACAGCCCGGCAAGCACTTAATGCTGCTTTAACACAATTTCCTGATATAACTGTTGATATTATTAAATTTTCTGAAGTCCGCACCAAAGAACAAGTATTAAATGTAGTTGAAGAAGCAGTAAAAGCAAATGCTTCCATAGCTCATACATTGGTAAAAAATAATGTAAGACAGGCAATGGTCAGAGCCGGAAGATTGCGTAACATAGAAACCATTGACTTAATGGGGCCTCTTTTATCACGTTTAGCAGATCAGTTTGAGAATGTACCATCACAAAAACCAGGGTTATTTCATGAGTTAAATAGAAATTATTTTAAACGAATAGATTCTATGCAATTTGCATTCAATCATGATGATGGCTTGAGAACCAATGAATTGTATAAGGCAGAAATAGTTTTATTAGGGGTATCCCGTACATTTAAAACACCGCTAAGTATTTTCCTTGCCTTCAAAGGCTGGTTCGTTGCAAATGTACCTATAATACTTGGTATACAACCACCCGATGCACTTTTTAAAATTCCTACTGATAGGGTTTTTTGTTTAACTACAAATGCAAGGCGTTTGTCAGCACTACGTCAGGTAAGAGAAGAATATTTTGGTGGTAATACCGGTGATTACGCATCACTTGACTATGTTAGGCGTGAACTGGAATATGCTCAATCAATTTTTAACAGACAACCAAAATGGTCGGTTATTAAAGTAACCAGCAAACCTATTGAAGAAATAGCTTCTGAAATTCTGGCAATTATTGGTAAAGTAAAAATGTCTGTGGAAAGTTAAAAAAATAATAATATGGAAAAAATATTAACAATTGATGATAAAAAAAATAACCTCACTGCTATTAAAGCACGGTTAGAAGATATGTTTCCTGGCTGCGAAGTATTAACCACACAATCAGGCATTGACGGAATAAAAATAGCAAAAGAAAAATTACCCGATGTTATCCTTCTTGATATTGTTATGCCTGATATGAATGGATTTGATGTTTGTAAGCAATTAAAATCAGATGAAATTGTTAAATATATTCCTGTTATCCTGATAACAGCAATAGAAACTGATATCAGTAGCCGCATTAAAGGTTTGGAATCAGGTGCCGATGCCTTCCTTACAATGCCAATTACTGCACCCGAATTTTCCTCACAGCTTAATGCTATGCTTCGTATAAAAAAAGCCGAAGATATATTAAGAACCAAAAAAAAAGAGCTTGAAAAATTAGTAAATAAACAAACAAAAGAATTATCTGAATCGGAAGAAAAGTTTCGTACTTTGATTGAAACTATAATTGAAGGAATAGCTTATGCTGACGAAAATGAAAATTTTAGTTTTGTAAATCAAGCTTTAGCAAATATTTTCGGATATTCAAAAGAAGAAATGATTGGAAAGAACCTAAAGGAATTCACAAGTCCTGAAATGTTCAGGAAAGTCCTTGACCAAACCAAATTAAGAAAACAAGAAGAATCAAGCCAATATGAGCTTACAATCATCAGAAAAAATGGAGAACAAAGAATTATCGCTGTAACTGCAACACCAACAGTTAATAATGAAGGAAAATATGAGGGAGCTTTCGGAATTTTCCATGATATTAGCGATCGCAAACAAGCTGAAAGCGATTTAAAACAAGCACTGAAAAGAGCCGAAGAATCCGATAGGCTGAAATCAGCATTTTTAGCCACAATGTCACACGAACTTCGTACACCGTTAAATGGAATAATAGGTTTTTCAGAAATTTTAGCCAACTCCGAACTTTCTGTAGATGAAGTAAAGGACTTTAGTAGCAATATCCTTACAAGCGGAAATGATCTGTTGCAAATTGTAAACGACATCATTGACATCTCGTTAATTGAAGCAGATGAAATTAAGATAAGTAAAGATAAATTTTCATTAAATAAGACTCTAAAAGATATTAATACTGCTTTTATTAAATATGATAAAATTCAAAACAATCAAATTGATATAATCATAAATAATGAATTGGAAGAAGGAGAAGATACTATATGCACCGATGAAACAAAATTCCGCCAGATTTTAAATAATCTTATTAAAAATGCTTTTAAATTTACTCATCAGGGAACAATTGAATTTGGTTATACGGTCAAAACTGATAATGACATTTCATTTCTGCAATTTTATGTTAAAGATACCGGAATAGGTATTCCTGAAGATAAACAATCAATAATTTTTGAACTTTTTCGCCAGGCGGATGACTCGCATACACGAAAATACGGTGGAATCGGATTGGGCTTGGCAATAACTGAAAAATTATTAAAATTATTAGGTGGCAAAATATGGGTTGAATCAGAGGGAGGAAACCTGCCTGCCGGCAAGGCAGGAGGATCAACCTTCTTTTTTACCTTACCCTTTGACCCCGAAGAAAAACCCATAAGCACAGACACAAAAGCCGATAAAATATTTTATGACTGGAAAGATAAAACAATACTTGTTGTTGAAGATAATATAATCGTCTATCAATTTATTGAATTAGCACTTAAAAGAACCAAAGCATGCTTATTATGGACTAAAAAAGGAAAGGATGCTATCAGTACATTTGAATCAAATAAAGAAATTGACTTGGTTTTAATGGATATTCAACTTCCTGATATTAGCGGATATGAAGTGACAAAACAGCTTAAAAAAATAAATAAAGATATTCCTATTATAGCTCAAACAGCTTTTGCTCTGGAAGGTGATAAAGAAAAATCCCTTGAGGCAGGTTGTGATGATTATATAACAAAACCAATAAAAGCTAAAAAACTTCTTTCTTTAATTGATAAGTATTTGAAATAAAAATTACGAATAAATTCTATTAAATTTGCCTGATATTAATTAAATTAAATTTTTACGAATGAACAAAGAACTATTAAATCTGAAACCGGAGCGGCTCTGGTATTATTTTACGGAAATATTAAAAATTCCACGTCCATCAAAAAAGGAAGAAAAAATTGCGGAATATTTAATCAAATTCGGGCAAAAACATAATCTTGAAACAATACAGGATGAAACAGGCAATATTTTGATCAGGAAGCCCGCTTCAAAAGGAAAAGAAAATGTAAAATCCGTTGTTCTGCAAAGTCATATTGATATGGTTTGTGAAAAAAACAGCGATATTGTCCATGATTTTGATAATGACCCCATCCAAGCATGGATTGACGGAGAATGGGTAAAAGCAAAAGGAACAACACTCGGAGCTGATGACGGCATTGGGATTGCTGCAGAGTTAGCTATTCTTGAAGCTAACGATATTGATCACGGACCTATTGAATGTCTTTTTACCATTGATGAAGAAACCGGACTAACAGGTGCTTTCGGTTTAAAACCCGACCTGCTTAAAAGCAATATATTATTAAACCTTGATTCGGAAGACGAAGGTGAGCTATTCATCGGTTGTGCCGGTGGCAAAGACACTTTGGCTAATCTTCATTTTTCAAAAGAAAGTGTTCCGGATAATATTACTGCTTTTAAAATTACTGTCGGCGGTTTAAAAGGCGGACACTCAGGCGACGACATACAAAAAGGACTGGGAAACGCAAATAAAATACTGAATAGACTTTTATGGAATGCAACAAATAGATATGGTATGAAATTGTTTGTCTTTGACGGTGGAAATTTACGCAATGCCATTGCAAGAGAAGCTTATGCAATTATTACTGTTCCTGCAAAATCCCAAAACAAATTCATTAAATATGTTGAAGATTTTGAAAAAACAATTCAAAAAGAATATAAAATCACTGAACCTGACTTAAAAGTCAAAGCCTGTTCAACACAAACACCGGAATTTATAATTGATATAACATCTCAAAATAAATTACTGAATGCAGTTTATG
>JAUWKH010000198.1 GCA_030614305.1 Bacteroidota bacterium | reverse complement strand
TGGTTTCAGGCTTCCTTCAGCAATGGATAATCGTCCTCTTAAATTTGATGAATTTGAAGCCATTACAGCACAAACAATATATGTTAGTGCCACTCCTGCCGATTATGAATTAAATAAATCCGAAGGAATTGTAGTAGAACAATTAATACGCCCTACCGGCCTGCTTGAACCTGTAATTGAAGTAAAACCAAGTGTTAATCAAATTGATGAACTTTTAGAAGAAATAAATACAGTAGTAAATAAAAATGAACGGGCACTTGTTACAACTTTAACTAAAAGAATGGCTGAAGAATTAACAAAATACCTGTCAAATATCAACATAAAATGCAGATACATTCATTCTGATGTTGACACAATTGAAAGAGTTGAAATAATGAGAGATCTGCGACTTGGAGCTTTTGATGTATTGGTTGGAGTAAATTTATTAAGAGAAGGATTAGACTTACCTGAAGTTTCGTTAGTTGCAATACTTGATGCTGACAAAGAGGGTTTTCTTCGTTCCGAACGCTCTTTAACACAAACAGCCGGGAGAGCAGCACGTAATATCAACAGCAAAGTTATTATGTTTGCTGATAAAATTACTTTTTCAATGCAAAAAACTATTGATGAAACAAACAGAAAACGGGAAAAACAAATTGCCTATAATATTAAACACAATATAACTCCTTTTTCAATAAAAAAATCTACTGAAGCAATACTTTGTCAGACAGCAGTTGCCGACACAAAAAATATTATTCCTGTTCCATATATTGAAAATGAAGAGATAAACGTAGCTGCTGACCCTGTTATAAAATATATGACTACTAACCAATTAAAACAAGCTATTGCCAAATCAAAAAAAGAAATCGAAAAAGCAGCCAAAGAATTAAATTTTATTGAAGCTGCCCGCTTGCGTGATGAATTAATAGAACTTGAAAATTTATTAAACCTGAGTTGAGCAAAAAGAACCAAGTATAGAAAATCTTTAAATATTTTTTAATGTATTTAAAATATTTTGTTTAAATTTAGCGAATCATAATAGAATTATAGTTTATTAACTATTAAATGTAGATAACTTTGTAATAAAAATATAAATGTTTTGTAAAAATTTATATTTTTGCATGTAAAATAAGAAAATTAATAATTTTTATTAAAAAATCAATTATATATTATGAAGAAAAATGTTCTTATTATTGACGATGAATTAAGCATACGAATCCTTTTGGAAAATTATCTGAAAAAAGATTATAATGTTGTAACAAAAAACGATGGAATGGATGCTTTAAAGTGGATGGAAGAAGGTAATATTCCTGATTTGATTGTTGCTGATATTCAAATGCCAAATCTTGATGGATACGAATTCATAAAAAATATTAGAGCCAGTGGTTTTTTCAAACACATACCAATTATTATGTTATCAGGTATAGAAAGCAGTTCTGAAAAAATTAAATGTCTTAAACTTGGTGCTAACGATTACATAGTAAAGCCTTTTAATCCCGAAGAGCTCTCTGTTCGGATTGAAATTCTGCTTTCAAGAAAATAATATTTAATTTGAAATTTTCCGAATTTAATTCCATGCAAGGTTCAAATTCAAAAAAACATAAGATTCTGTATATTGGTGAAAAACCTGAGCTATTGAAACAATCAAGTGAAGAATCTGTATCATGTGAAATTATACAGGCTGAAAATGCTCTAAATGCCATTAACAAATTAGGTGAAATTAATGATTTTGATGCAATTATCAGCGAATATTATCTTCCTGGTATGAATGGAATTGAAATTTTTAAACTACTAAAATCAAAAAAATTATGTTCTGACACTCCATTTATATTAATAGCTTTTAAATTTGATTTACAGATAAGGAATAAAGCTATAAGTGCAAAAGTTGATGATCTATATTTTGCACCATTTAATGCGGATGATATTTGCATTAGGATAGATTTTTTAAATAAATTCAGGAAAATTATTTTTAAGAATAATAATAACTTAAACAATCAGGTTATTAGGGATTACAGAATCCCTTTGATAAAAAGGACTTTTGATATTTTGGTATCCGGTTTTGCATTACTATTATTATCTCCGTTATTGATTTTAGTTGCAATTATTATTCGCCTTGAATCAAAAGGTAAGATTTACTATACATCCAAACGTGTTGGAACAGGTTATAAGATTTTTGATTTTTACAAATTCAGGTCAATGTTTATCGGTGCAGATGCTAAATTAAAAGAATTGGAACATCTGAATAAATATGGGCAAAACGGCAAAGAACATATAGAATTTGAAGAAAAGTGTCCTAAGTGTGCAAAACTTCAGGAAGGAGAATATTGTTCGCCAACATTATATTCGGGTGGTGTTAAAATTTGTGAATACTGGTATTATAAAATTAATAAAAGCAAATTACAATCAACTTTTGTAAAAATTAAGGATGATCCGAGAATTACTAAAGTCGGCAAATTTATCAGAAATACCAGTATTGACGAATTACCACAGTTAATAAATGTTTTAAAAGGTGATATGTCAATAGTAGGCAACCGTCCATTACCATTGTATGAAGCTGAATTACTTACTTCGGACGACTGGATTGAACGGTTTTTAGGACCTGCAGGAATTACAGGCTTATGGCAGGTTGAATTAAGAGGCAAAAAAGGAGAAATGTCTGAAGATGAAAGAAAAGCTTTAGATAATCAATACGCAAGGAATTACTCTTTTTTAGGAGACATTAAATTAATTTTAAGGACTATCCCTGCATTATTTCAAAAGGAAAGTGTTTAAAATAATTATTTTTACAGCAACTTAATATAAAATTATTAATTAATGTATTTTAATACAAGAAAAATAAGGCTAAAAACTTTTTTAAACTTATTATTACTTATTACTTCTTCTGTTACAATAGCACAACAAATTGATAGTGCGATGTTTTTTAATCCTCTGGTTAACGATATTACAAAAAAAATACTTCCTTTGGAAGCTCTTATTGATTCTGCAATAGCTAATGAACCACTTATAAAACTTGAAGATTTGGAAATTGCTTATGCCAGATATGACATAAAATCTGCCCGTCGTGACTGGACTAAGCATTTCGGATTTGATGCAGATTTACATTACGGAACGTACTGGTATAACGACAGGGATGAACTTACACAACTTGGCAGATTTTACCTGAACGAATCAAGAAGAACAAATTATTGGGTTGGCATTTATGTAAAATTTCCTATTTTTTATATTATTGACAGGAAAAATGAAATAAATAAGAAAAAGAAATTGGTGGAAGTATCTATGGTTCGCAAACAGGAAAGGATCAGGCAAATCAGAGAGCTGGTTATAACTACATATAATGAATTAGTTCAACAACAACATTTATTAATAATTGCTAACGATTTCAGGCAATTTTCAATGGTACAGATGCAAATGGCTGAATTACAGTATTTAAATCGTGAGATTGATATTGCAGATTATACAAGACTTAAAGATTATCAAACCAGAGGTGATTTAAACTTTGCTGAAATTCTTGGCAGATTTAATATTGCATATACCCTTTTGGAAGAAATTGTGGGCATTAAATTTAATTTAGTTAATGTATTAAAATAATGGAACTTAACCAATTAATACAATTATTTAAAAGACATTTGTTAATCTTAATTATTGCACCCATTATTCTTGCGGTAACGGTTTATTATTTTACCAGGAACCAACCAAAGTTTTATTCTTCAAATGTAGTAATTTATACCGGTATTGCAACAGGTTACTCAATTGAATCTACTGATAGAGTTACAGTTGACTATTTTTCAACAAATATTCAGTTTGATAATTTAATTAACCTGATATATTCTAATCAAACAATTGAAAAAACATCAATCCGTTTGTTAGCACAAGACCTGTGCCTTGAACATTATAACCAGCAATATATTTCCAGGCAAAATTATAAAGCCCTGCAAAGAATAGTTCCTAAGTTTGTAAAAGACCTTGTTGTTAAAAACGGTAAAATGGGTCTTGAAAGAGAAAGAGAAGAAAATATTAGAAACCTTCAAAGAGAAATAAAAGGACTGGAAAATGAAATTTCCAAAAAAAGAATTTCTGCTGATAGAGTATTTGAGAATAACGGACAACAAGATACTTATAAAAGCGATAATACATCGTCCGGAGTAGATAAAACCGAAAAAAGTGTT
>JAUWKH010000246.1 GCA_030614305.1 Bacteroidota bacterium | reverse complement strand
TTTTATATGTGATAATTCAAGAAAATATTGTAATATTGACATGATTTAAGAAAATTGATAAACGGGTTCTGCGATTGTCTTGAGTCAAAATTGAAAAAACGAATTTTTAGAACCCACCTTTAAATATGCAACTATTTTTATTTTGTTTATCAATTAATTTAATGATGTAAATCCCGTTTTTAAGCATGCTTCCGTCAATTGAATTTTCATCTGGAAGTAAATGGGTTTCAAATACAATAGAACCCAGTAAATTAGTAATGACAATTTTAATATCACTATCCACATCTTGTGGTTCAATAAAAATTTGATCAATAAATGGATTTGGATATACCTTGATCAGGTTACCGGTCTCATCATTATCTATTCCAATCCAATAACCAGGATCTGCCTGGTGAAATCCCTGTGTTAAGATAGTACCTCCGTTTGCAAAAGTCTCGGTCATGTATTCCCCTATTGACCAGTAGATCATTCCGGAACTGTTTTCAAAGCAATCCCCGGAAGATGAAATTAGTTCATTGGAAATACTCTGTCCTTTGCAAATAATAAAACATCCAAAGAATAGAATTAAGCTAAAAAATAATGATCTCATAATTTTAATATTTAAATGATTTGTAAATTGTTTATATCTTTCAAAAAATTCATGCTTCAAAATTACATCCAAATGACACCAATTTCCAATACCATCAAAATGGTAAATTGATACCATTAAAAGGGAAGGATTTATAATTTATGATTTTAGATTTATGATTTTAGATTTTAAAATTGATGAATGGTTGAATGTCGGAGCGAAGCGGAGATCCCGATAGCGAAGAATGACCCCAGTTGGAAAAAATCCAACGGGGTAAAGCGTATCGGGAGTTGAATTGTTAAATGGTTAAACTTGTCCGCCACACGGCGGGTTGTTATACTGAAACGCATCCATACGGACTTGCTTCACATCGTAAACTTCGCAAATTACTGAAAAGCAATTATGGTGATTTAAAGTGAGTTGTATCCATATTATTTTGCATTCCCGTTCAGTATCAGTTTATTTGTTTTTTTGATATTGGGTGTTTGAATAATATATCCGCAACTAAACAAAGGGGCGTATATCCTACAGATTTTTTTGAGTCAGATAATATCAAACTATATTTTTTATATCTGTGAAAAAAATATCGGAATGGATAATCGTATAAAATTAAAAGAATTAAAAAATAGTATTCGTGGTAAACACCCGGTATTTTCTAATGCATTAAAAAAAGGATATCATGTATACATACGTACTAACTGCGTGTCGTAAACTTTACAATAGATGAAAACATAGCGCCATAAATGGCAAGTTACATGTTATTCAGCAATCGCTTACTAATTGTGGATTTGCAAAATAACTTTGTTTTTTTAGCAAAGTTTTACAGGATAATAGTATAAAAGGCTTGGTATCTCGTTAATTATTTGGTGATACATTTGCAAAATCTTTCGGTGTCAGTTTATTTGGAAACAGGTGTTATTCCTAACTGCTTACAAACTTTATTACACAATAATTCTGACAACTCATTATGCCTGCCAATACTTGCTTGCTCCTTATTCTCTGGATTTTGATAAATAGTATGTTTTGACCCTTCTCGCAACAAAAAACAATTATGTTTAATAAGATGCTTAATCAATTTTTGTCTCTTCATCAAACAAGTAATAAATCTTCACGAATTACATTTTTATCAATATATTCCTTTTCCGTGCTTTCTTTGTTTGTTTCTAAAAGCAGCATGAAAGCATCAATCAAATTCGCTTTCAGTTCATCTATTGTTTTGCCCTGTGATATTGCAGCGGGAAACTCCTCAATTTGCCCGACATACCAACCATCTTCTGATTTTTCGATTATTGCTGTAAGATTCATTTTTAATTCAATATTTTTTACAATTTTTTACAAAATTACGAAATTTTTTACAAAGGTATTTAAAAAAAATTATTAAGTCATTATTATACAAGACCATTCTCCCTCGCAAATACCACCAATTCAGCTGTTTTATGAAGCCCTGCTTTTTCTAAAATGTTTCTCCGGTGGGTATCAACAGTATTTTTGCTGATATTTAATTTTTCAGCAATTTGCTTGCTTGTTTTATATTCGGCAACTAACTTTATTATTTCTAATTCCCTTTCAGAGAAATGACTGGACACTTCAGTATGTTTAGGCTTTTTTTCTTTAAAACGCTTATAAATATTGCTTTTGTATCTGTTTATTGTTTCATTTAATTCATCAATATCAACAGGTTTGAGGAGGAAATCAAATGCCTCTTTTTTAATTGCCTTAATTGCATATTGATTATAACCGGTTACAAAAATGAAATCAGGATTTACATTATTTTTTCTTACTTCACGTACTACATCAAAACCGGTTAACCTTGGCATTTCAACATCAATAAATACCAAATCAGGCAATTTTTTAGAAATGCTTTCAATGGCTTTTTCCGGTTCTCCTTCAATGCCAATTATCTTAATACCTTCAACTTTGCTTAACAGAATAACAATTCGTTCCCTTGCTTCTTTTTCATCATCAAGTACTATGCAGGTGATTTGTTTCATAGTTGATCATTAAATTTATTATAATTTCTCTAATATGTTTTAAATTTCTAATTACTCTAATTGATCTAATTGCTCTAATCAAATCCCAAAATCTAATGTCTAAATTTTGGTTATTGGTTATTGGTCATTTTTTAGGTCAATTAAGTCAATTAGAAATTAGGTTAATTATCCATTTTATTTAACGAATTACCCGATTATGTTCTTTATTTTTCCATGACTCACGTTAACTTTAAAAGGTACATTAATTACAACTTTTGTACCTTCCGGATTCCCAAAATAATCATATAAATCAATAATATCATATTTTATTTTGACACCTTCCAGCTTTAAGTAAAGCCCTAACATTTGGTCAAGTATCTTCAATCCCTTTCCAGTGCTGAATTTAGAATATTCTTTTGCTTTTATCCTGCCAACACCATTATCAGTAATAGTAAAAATGTAATTTTTGCTACTTGCTTCCAAACTGATATTTAATTCTCCTTTGGTCTCTAAATGCCTGATTCCGTGCTTTATTGCGTTTTCAACAAAAGTATGTAAAAGCATCTTGGGTACTTTATTTTCCTGATTTACATTTTCAGCTATCTCTATTTTATAATCAAACTTATTATTAAAACGGAATTTCTCAAGCTCCAGAAAATTTTCAACATATTCAATTTCTTCGGACAAAGAGATTGAAATATCATCAGAGCGTAAAATAGTATTTCTTAACATTTGGGCATATTTACCAAAAATATAGTTTGCCTTATCCGGATCATTTTGGTAAAATAAGGTTCCTAATGAATTTATAATATTCAAAGTGAAATGAGGGTCAGTCTGGGTTTTCACATACTTAAGCTGCAGCTCGGCGATCTTTTTTTCTGTTTCATATTTCTGCTTTGCTCTGATCTGTTGTACCTTGAATATTAAAAATACTAACAGATAAACTCCTGCAAAAATACCAGCATAAACAGCATATTTGAAGTAATATAACGG
>JAUWKH010000035.1 GCA_030614305.1 Bacteroidota bacterium | reverse complement strand
TAACACGTGACACTGAAGGTAAAGACTGGATAGTAAGAGTACCAAAAGGTATGAAAAGAGCAGTAGTAACTGCTGATGCAAATTTTGAAGGCAAAAGAATAAATATGGGATCAAGCGAATTCCGTGTAAAAAGAGTCCCGGATCCTATTGCCGAAATTGCAGGTCAAAAAGAAGGTAAAATAAATAAAAATACTTTATTAGCTGCTAATGCAATTATACCTTCAATGAAGGATTTTGAATTTGATCTGTATTTTGAAGTTAAATCTTTTACTATGGCTACCATTATCAGTGGAGACTGGATACCTAAAACTACAAGAGGTAACACGTTTTCAGAAGAAATGATAACTATCATCAGAAATGCAAAAAGAAAACAAAAATTCTTTTTTGAAAACATACAGGCAGTTGGACCTGAAGGCATAACTCGTACATTAAATACAATAAACCTTACAATTGATTAGAATATAAAATAAATATAATTTTTCCTAACAGAAGGTATTATGAAAAAATTACTCATCTCGTTATTCACTCTAAGTTTGATAATAACAATAAATATAAAATCACAGTCACAAATACTTGATAGCCCGCCACAGGATGGACTTTTTCCTGATATGGGAATGATTGATAAAAAACCTGTTCCATACCCACCACTGAGAAAGGCAGATATTATGTGGTCTAAAAGAATATGGCGTGTAATTGATATGCGCGAAAAAATAAATCAACCGTTTTATTACCCGTTAGACCCACACAACGGATGGAGAAGCTTTATGCAAATTATTATGGATGCATTAAAAGAAGGATCAATTACAGCTTATGATATTTCCGGTACTGATGAATTTTTAGTTCCGCTAACTTATCAGGCAGTTATAACAAGACAGATTGACACTCTCCATACTATATTAAATCGACCATATCCTCCTTATGATGAATATGATACTGTTATTTATTCGGAATTTGACCCAAGCAAAGTTATGCGTCTAAGGATTAAAGAAGACTGGTATTTTGACAAACAACGTTCGCAATTACTGGTCAGAATACTTGGGATTTGTCCTGTTATGATGAAAGATAGGGAAGGTATTGAAATTCCTCAACCTTTATTCTGGATTTACTTTCCTGAAGCAAGACCGATACTGGCTAAAGCAGAAATGTTTAACAGGTTTAACAGCGCCGAAAGAAGAACTTATGATGAAATATTCTGGAAAAGAATGTTCGGAAGTTATGTTTATAAAGAACAAAATGTTTATGACAGAAAAATTTCCCAATATGCAACCGGTATGGATGCTTTGCTTGAAGCTGAAAGAATCAAAAAAGAATTATTTGAATTTGAACATGATCTTTGGGAATTTTAATATATAAAATGATTTCATTAAAACTCCCCTTTTGGGGAGTTTTTTTTTGTCTGTATTTTTATTTATATTTGTTCCAAATTTATTCATTCAATGTCATATAATATCCTTGAAACATCAATCGAATACTTAAAAGGAGTTGGGCCTATACGTGCCGGGTTATTAAAAAAAGAATTGAACATATTTACATTTGGTGATTTGCTTACATATTTTCCTTTCAGATATATTGATAAAAGTAAAATTTATAAAATCAGGGAAATTATTAGTGAAATGTCTTATGTTCAATTACGGGGGGAAATCATTAATATCCAGCTTATCGGAAAAAGCAGGGCCAAAAGATTATCAGCATATCTAAAAGATGAAACAGGTGTAATTGAATTAGTTTGGTTTAAAGGAATTAAATGGATCAAAGATAATTTTAAACCCGGCGAAGAATATATCGTTTTCGGTAAACCGACAATTTTTAACAGGAAATTCAATATCCCTCATCCTGAAATTGAACTTATTTCAGAACAACAAGATTCATTGAGCAAATCTTTTCAGGCTTTTTACAGTTCTACTGAAAAACTTAAATCAAGAGGATTAGGCAGTAAAGGTATAAGTAAATTAATCGGGAATCTTGTTCTGAAGATTAACGGGGAAATCACTGAAAATCTCACGGAAAATATTATTCGGAATCTCAAACTAATCTCAAGAGAACAAGCATTGATTAATATTCATTTTCCGGAAAATCAATATATTTTGCAAAAAGCTAAGGCAAGATTGAAATTTGAAGAATTATTTTTTATTCAGTTGCGGTTATTAAAACAAAAATACATACGAATTCAAAAAATAAAAGGACATGCTTTTTCTGTTGTCGGAGATTATTTTAATTACTTTTTTAAAAACAATCTTCCGTTTGAATTAACAAATGCACAAAAAAAAGTCATCAAAGAAATCCGTAAAGACATTGGCTCAGGAAAACAAATGAACAGGCTGTTGCAGGGCGATGTTGGTAGCGGCAAAACCCTTGTTGCCCTTATGTCCATTTTAATTGCCATTGATAATAATTATCAGGCTTGTATAATGGCACCAACTGAAATTCTTGCCAACCAACATTTTGAAACAATCTCAAAAATGCTTAAGGGAATGGATATTTCAGTTGAACTGCTTACCGGATCAACCAAAACATCAAAAAGAAGAATTATTAACGAAAATTTGCTTAACGGTAATTTGCAAATTCTAATCGGAACGCATGCATTAATTGAAGAAACTGTAAAATTTAAAAATCTCGGACTGGTAATTATTGATGAACAACATCGTTTTGGAGTGGCTCAACGTGCAAAACTCTGGAAAAAAAATATTATCCCACCACACATACTGGTAATGACAGCCACGCCAATACCACGTACTTTAGCTATGACTCTTTACGGAGACCTTGATTTTTCAATAATTGACGAACTACCTCCGGGCAGAAAACCTGTTAAAACTTATCATCTTTACGATTCAAAAAGGTTGAAAGTATTTGGTTTTATTAAAAAAAAGATTGAAGAAGGCAGGCAAATTTATGTTGTTTACCCTTTAATTGAAGAATCTGAAAAATTGGATTTAAAATATTTAATGGACGGTTATGAAAGTATTGTAAGAGAATTTCCATTACCTGAATACGCAGTGAGTATAGTTCACGGGAAAATGAAGTCGGCAGATAAAGATTTTGAAATGCAGCGATTTATACGTAGAGAAACACAAATTATGGTTTCCACGACTGTTATTGAAGTTGGAGTTGACATTCCGAATGCAAGTGTTATGATAATTGAAAATGCCGAAAGGTTCGGATTATCACAGCTTCATCAATTACGGGGAAGGGTTGGCAGAGGAGCTGACCAATCGCATTGTATTTTAATGACAGATTATAAAATCACTAATGATGGGAAAAAAAGACTTGAAACTATGGTGAGAACTTCCGATGGTTTTGAAATTGCCGATGTTGACCTTAAACTACGAGGTCCTGGTGATATTCAGGGAACACAGCAAAGCGGAATCCTTGATCTGAAAATTGCAGATTTGATTAAAGATGAAAAAATATTAAAATACTCAAGAAACCTTGCAATTGAAATTTTGAAAAACGACCCGAATTTAGAACATAAAGAAAATTTTCCACTTGCAAAACAATTAAAATCCTTTGAAAATAATAATGTAAATTGGGGACTGATAAGCTAATAATATCTTAAATATCATTACTTTTGCAACCAAGCAATAATTAAAATATTACAGGAATGAAAATTTCATACAACTGGCTAAAAAAATACATTGATATTAATTTTGAACCTTTAAAGCTGTCGGAATTGCTTACTGATTGCGGTTTGGAAGTTGAAGGTCTTGAAAAATATCAATCAATAAAAGGAGGACTGGAAGGAGTGGTAATTGGTGAAGTAATAACAAAAGAAAAACATCCCAATGCCGATAAATTAAGCTTGACTACTGTTGATGTTGGTAGCGACAAATTATTAAATATTGTATGCGGTGCACCTAATGTTGCTGCCGGACAGAAAGTGCTTGTTGCCACTATCGGTACAACACTTTATTCTGAAGATCAATCTTTTGAGATTAAAAAAACAAAGATCAGGGGTGAGATTTCCGAAGGAATGATCTGTGCCGAAGATGAACTCGGTTTAGGAACATCTCACGAAGGCATTATGGTACTTGACCCGAATGCAGAGATTGGGGTTAAAGCCAAAGAATATTTAAAAATTGAAAACGATTATATTTATGAAATAGGATTAACACCTAACCGTTCCGATGCTACTTCCCATATTGGAGTGGCAAGAGACCTTGTAGCTGTTTTTAACTGCTTAAATTCTAATCGTAAATCAAAATTAAATATCCCTTCTGTTAAAAATTTTAAAATTGATAATCATAAAAAAGAAATTGATATTATTATTGAAGATACGGAAGCATGCCCGAGATATTCAGGAATTACAGTTTCAGGCATTCAGGTTAAAGAATCCCCGCAATGGCTAAAAAATCGTTTAAAAACAATTGGAGTTCGACCAATAAATAATATTGTTGATATTACAAATTTTGTTCTTTTTGAAACAGGACAGCCATTACACTCTTTTGATACTGATGAAATTCGCGGCGAAAAAGTAATAATTAAAAAACTGGCTCAAGGCACAAAATTCACTACTCTAGATGAAATTGAAAGAGAGCTAACTAAAGATGACCTGATTATTTGCAACGAATCTAACGGAATGTGTATTGCGGGAGTATTTGGTGGTACTAAATCAGGAGTTACTAAAAAAACAAAAAACATTTTTTTGGAAAGTGCTTATTTCGATCCGAAAACAATTCGTAAAACTTCAAAATATCATGCTCTGCAAACCGATGCCTCATTCAGATTTGAAAGAGGCGCCGACCCTAACATTACTGTTTATGCTCTAAAACGGGCAGCCATGCTGATTAAAGAAATTGCGGGCGGAAGTATTTCATCTGAAATAATGGATGTATATCCCGAGCCAATTAACAAGCTGACTATTGATGTTTTATATAAAAATATTGATCGCCTGATAGGTAAATCTATTGAAAGAAAAATAATTAAAAATATTCTAAACGATTTAGACATAGATATTATTCAGGAGTCAGATAAAGGATTAAAATTATCAATTCCAACTTGTAAAGTTGATGTGCGACATGAAGCAGATATTATTGAAGAAATTTTAAGAATATACGGGTATAATAATGTTGAATTTTCAACCCAGGTAAAATCTTCACTGTCGTTCAATTCAAAACCTGATAAAGAAAAAATTCAGAATTTAATTTCCGGTTATTTATGTGATAACGGCTTTTCGGAAATTATTAATAATTCTCTTATTAATTCGGCTTATATTGAAAAAAATAATGTTTTTGATAAGAAAAATAATGTTAAAATTCTGAATCCCATTAGTAATGATCTGGATGTTTTAAGGCAGTCATTGTTTTTTGGCGGATTAGAAACCATTGCTTATAACCAAAACAGAAAAATTACTGATTTAAAATTATTTGAATTTGGAAATATATATTTTTATGATTTTGATAAATTAATTAAAGATAACCCCTTAACAAAATATATTGAAACCAAACATCTAAGCTTATTTATAACAGGTCAAAAACATAAAGAAAGCTGGTCGGCAACTCCTGAAATTGTTGATTTCTTTTATTTAAAAGCATTTGTAAATAATATTCTGAAGCGATTAAGTATTGATATTTCAAAAATGGAAATAAGTTTAAAAACTTCAAACAATTTTCAGGAAGGTATGTTATATACTTTAAAAAAATCAAAACTTGTAGAATTTGGCTCTGTTTCAAAAAATCCTTTGAAAGATTTCGGAATAAAACAAGAAGTTTTTTATGCTGATTTTAATTGGGATTTGGTATTGGATACATTGAAAGATAATAAAATCAAATATCATGAAATTCTCAAATATCCTGAAGTAAAACGTGATCTTGCACTTTTAATTGATAAAAATATCCAATTTGAAGATATTGATAAACTTGCTAATCAAACTGAAAAACAATTATTAAAATCCGTTAATTTATTTGACATTTACGAAGGAGATGAAATAGAAACAGGTAAAAAATCTTATGCTGTCAGTTTTATCTTTCAAAATCCTGAAAAAACTTTAACAGATAAAATTGTTGATAAGGTTATGAACCGGCTTATATCAGCTTTTGAAAAAAACTTTAATGCAAAGATAAGGTAGAAATATTTTTATTTTTGGCTAAAATGTCATTATTTTGCCGCCCGATAAAACTCTGAAAATAAATTATTTTACAAATTACAATTAAATTAACATGGAAAAAAACAAAAATGTAACATATTCGGTTAGTCCGGCCGGTGAAAAATTTGCAATTCCTAAAAAGGAAGATTATGCAAATGAATTCAAACAACTTGAAGATCGGGTTAACAAAGCTCGTAAAGAAGGTAAAGAAATTGTTATTGTTATGGGAGTTGGTTTTGTTGGTGCAGTTATGGCAGCAATTGTAGCTGACACCGAAGATAAAAACGGTAATCCAAGTAAGTTTGTAATCGGATGCCAAAGACCAAGCCTTAGAAGTTACTGGAAAATTCCGGTTTTAAACAGAGGTGAATCACCTGTAAAAGCTGAAGATCCGGAAGTAGATGAATTGATCAAGAGATGCGTTGATGATAAAAAAACTCTTGTTGCTACATATAGCAGCGATTGTTTAAAACTTGCTGATTGTGTTGTTGTTGATGTTCAATGCGATTATTCAAAACAAGAGCTTGGAAACATGAAAACGGGCGAAGCTGATATGGCGGCTCTTGAAGCCACATTAAAAACAATTGGCGAAAAAATTCCTGAAAATTGTTTAGTTCTGATTGAAACAACCGTTGCTCCCGGAACTACAGAATTTGTTGCATGGCCTATTCTTAAAAAAGAATTTAAAAAACGTGGAATGGGATCCATTCCAATACTATCACATAGTTTTGAAAGAGTTATGCCCGGAAAAGAATACGTGTCAAGCATACGCGATTTCTGGCGGGTTTGTTCAGGATGCAATAAAGAAGCCCGTGATAGAGTTGAAATATTCCTGCATGAAGTCTTAAATACAAAAGATTTTCCCTTAACTGTGATGGACAGACCTATTGAATCTGAAACTACAAAAATAGTTGAAAACTCATATCGTGCAACAATCTTAGCATATCTGAACGAATGGAGTCTTTTCGCTGAACGTAATGGTGTTGATTTAATTAAAGTTATCAAGGCAATTAAAATGCGGCCGACACATAGTAATATGATTTTTCCGGGTCCTGGAATAGGCGGATATTGTTTGCCTAAAGATGGCGGACTTGGTTACTGGGCATATAAACATATTCTTGGATTTGAAGATGGTGATGAAATATTCAAAATTACTCCCACTGCAATTGATATTAATGACACTCGTTCATTGCATGTTGCTCAGCTAACCCGTGATGCTTTACGTAACATGTCAAGGTATATTGCAGGAGCTGATGTTCTGATTGCAGGAGCGAGCTACAGGGAGGATGTAGGAGATACACGTTATAGCGGAAGCGAAATGGTTGTCCGCAAATTAAGCGAAATGGGTGCAGAAATGCGTGTTCATGATCCTTATGTTGATCATTGGTACGAACTGGAAACACAAGATACTTATCCTGCACCAGGACATTCATGGGGTCGCTTTTTCCGCAATCAGGAACATTTGGTTGATATTCGTGTTCAAAAAGATTTAAGTCAAGCTCTTAAAGGCGTTGAAGCATTTATTTTAGCAGTGCCTCATGAAGAATATCTTGATCTTTCACCTGATGATATAGTAAAATGGGCAGGTCAGCCAATTGCTGTGATTGATTGCTTCGGGATACTCACAGATGATAAAATTCGCCGATATTATGAACTTGGCTGCGAAGTCAAAGCTCTCGGACGTGGTCACCTTCAACGTATTAAAAAAGAAGTGAAAAATGGTAAAAAATAATCCGAATATATATTTATAGTAATCAATAATCCCCTGAAACATTATCTCTTCGGGGGATTGTTTTTTATAACTATTCAGTTTATTAAAAGTTTTAATTTTTTTATGACAACAATAAAAAATATTAGTATTATCAACCAAAATATAAAAAAATATTAACTTTACAGTTAATTTTATATTTAATAATGGATATACAGTCAATAAAACAACGATTTGGGATAATCGGCAATTCACCTTTGCTTAACAGGGCAATTGATATTGCACGGCAGGTTGCCCCCACTGATATAACTGTTTTGATAACCGGTGAAAGCGGAACAGGGAAAGAAGTGTTTCCTAAAATCATTCATCAGTTAAGTGCAAGAAAGCACGGACCATACATAGCAGTTAATTGTGGAGCAATTCCGGAAGGTACTATTGATTCTGAATTATTCGGACATGAGAAAGGCTCATTTACCGGCGCTCACGAATCTCGCAAAGGATATTTTGAAGTTGTTAATGGTGGTACTATTTTTTTAGATGAAATTGCCGAACTTCCTTTATCAACACAGGTTAGATTGCTGCGAGTCCTTGAAATAGGTGAATTTATTAAAGTAGGATCATCAAAAGTAATTAAAGTAGATGTAAGAATAGTTGCAGCTTCAAATGTTGATGTACCCGAGGCAATCAGAGAAGGGAAATTCAGACAGGACTTGTTTTATCGTTTAAATACCGTACCTATTTATGTTCCTACTTTAAGAGAAAGAAAAGATGATATCATCTTACTTTTCAGGAAATTTGCTTCAGATTTTGCTGAAAAATATCGTATGCCATCATTGCAGTTAGAGGAAGAAGCAAAAAAAGTTCTTATTAATTATCGCTGGCAGGGAAATATCAGACAATTAAAAAATATTACTGAACAAATTTCAATTATTGAACAAAACAGGACAATAACTGCAGATATTCTTCGGAAATATTTACCCTTAAGCCAAACAAATAAATTACCTGTACTTTATAAAAAAGAAAGTACTGAAAGCGAATTTTCTGAAAGAGACCTGCTTTATAAGGTACTTTTTGATATGAAAAGAGATATAAATGACTTGAAAAAAATTGTTGTTGAAATTCTGCAAAGCGACGGAGATGATAAAGCTATTCATGAAAATAAACACCATCTGATCAAACAATTATATCAGGATATAGACTCGACTGACAAGGAAGATAGCGAAAATATTGAGATTCAGCAAAATATTGATGAAATAATACATGAGCCAATCCAACACTCGGAAGTTCTTGAAGAATCCCTTTCTCTTCAAAAAAAAGAAATTGATTTAATAAAAAAGGCACTTGAAAAATATAACGGAAAACGAAAAATTGCCGCTAAAGAATTAGGAATATCCGAAAGAACACTCTATAGAAAAATTAAAGAATATAATATAAAATAATCATTAATTGATGAAGCGTTTAATCATAATATTTACAATTTTAACAGCTTTGTTTTACATTTCCGGTTGTGGTATTTACTCTTTCACAGGTGCATCAATACCTGCAGAAGCAAAAACAATTTCGATTCAGCATTTTCCTAACAATGCCTCTATGGTCGAACCCACATTAAGTCAGTCTTTTACGGATGCCTTGCGGGATAAATTTGTTTCTCAAACTAATTTAATCCTGATACAAAAAGGAGGCGATTTGATGATAGATGGATCAATTGTTGCTTATACTGTTAAACCTGTTGCAATTCAATCTGACCAAACTGCCGCACTGAACCGTTTAACCATTACTATAAATGTAAGATTTACAAATATTTATGATGAAGACAAAGATTTTGAAACAAGCTTTACAAGATATGAAGATTATCCAAGCAATCAGGATCTTGCTATTGTGCAACAAAATTTAATTGATCTGATAAATGAAATGCTTGTTGATGATATCTTTAACAAGGCTGTTGTTAATTGGTAAAGATTACAAAAAAGAATATACAGAGACTTCGTATAGGTATTAACTTAAGTATTAAAATGTTTATTTTATATATATTTGAATAACGGTAATGGTAAAGGTTAGGAAACCGGTCTGGGTAAAAGGAAAAAGGTTAGGTGTAAAAAAAACTTTACCCTTACCTCTAAGCCAAACAGGTCTCTTAACCCTAACCCTATAACCAAAACAAACAAATATCAAAATCGAAATATTTAAGTTAACGCTAATGCCAGACTTCGGGATAATAGACAAAAGTTGAATAAAACTTTATCCTTCTGTATGATTTGGAAATAAATGAGTACAGAATTTGATTAAAATATTTTGACATAGAAACATATTATAAATGAACCGTCAGCAATTTGTAAATTTTATTAAATCTCCTAATGAAATTAATGCCCAAAGTATTAATTTGTTTGAGCAGGTGACAAAAGATTTTCCCTATTGCCAGTCTGCCGAAATTCTTTTTGTTTTAAATTTATTTAAAGAAAAAAGTATAAAATATGATAATCAACTTAAAATTGCAGCTGCATACGCTTCCAATCGTAAAATCCTTAAAAAGCTGATTGATAATATTAATTTTACTGAAGAAAAAATTGAGCTGCCGGATGAATATATTCCAGAAACAACTAAACAGGAAAAAGAAAAAGCTGATAAAGCAGTATCTGACTTTAAGGATATAAAAACTGATTCATTTAAAGAAGAAGAACGGGAATTAAGCAAAACGGATGAATTAAAAAAAATAATTGAGGAACGACTTAAAGAAATCAAAGACGAAAAACAAAAAAACAAAGCAAAATCAGACCAG
>JAUWKH010000167.1 GCA_030614305.1 Bacteroidota bacterium | reverse complement strand
TACATCAACTTCCACCGACACACTTTCCACCAAACACTTTTAATCGAACCATAGTGGAATTGAAATATGATAAATGAACGAAACCTTCAAGGTTTTAAAAACCTTGAAGGTTTAATAAAACGTAAAAGACCTTCCGGATTTCGCAGAACCTGGAAGAGTCTGAATAAAAAAAATAAAACCATATTTCAATGTAATTTTTATCTTTGTAATTCAGTAATTTTGAATTCAAGGATATATGCTACAGATATCAGTTGTTATAATAACTTTAAATGAAGAGAAAAATATCGGACGATGCATTGATTCCGTTAAGGATATTGCTGATGAAATTGTAGTTGTTGATTCATTTTCAACTGATAAAACCCGAAAAATTTGTGAATCGGAAAATGTCAGATTTATACTGCATGAATTTGAGGGTTATATTGAACAAAAAATTTATGCCTCAAGTCAGGCGAAATTTCCTTATATACTATCGATTGACGCTGATGAAGCCCTTTCTGAAGAATTAAAGAAATCAATATTAAAAGTTAAAGAAAATTGGAATTTTGACGGATATACCATGAACCGCCTTACAAACTATTGCGGAAAATGGATAAAACATTGCGGATGGTATCCCGATAAAAAACTTAGATTGTTTGACAGCAGACTCGGAAAATGGGCAGGCGTGAATCCTCATGATGTATATGTATTAAAAACAGGAACTAAAACCTTTCATCTTAAAGGTGATATTTTACATTATTCATATTACACTTTTGATGACCATATTAAACAAATTGAAATATTTACCGACATTTCTTCAAAAGCATTATTTAATACTGGGAAAAATGCTAATTATTTAAAATTAATTTTTAGCCCTATCTTTAAATTTATCCGTGATTACCTGCTAAATTTTGGATTTTTAGATGGTCGTCTGGGATATGTTATTTGTAAGTATTCGGCAAAAGCAACATATTTAAAATACTATAAATTAATAAAACTTCATCAGCAAAAAAAATAAACTTTGACTGAACGAGAATATGAAATTTAAAAAAATCATTATCAGCAGAACGGATAGTATTGGTGATGTAGTTTTAACATTACCGGTAGCAGGAGTTTTAAAAAAATTGCTACCTGACTGTAAAATAATATTTTTAGGTAATTCTTATACTCGTGAAATTGTTAATACTTCAGTAAATATTGATGAATTTGCAGATTGGAACGAAATAAAAAAACTTGACAAGAAAAATATTATTTCTTCCATAAAGCAAATTAAAGCTGATGCCATCATACATGTTTTCCCCAACAAACTAATTGCAGAGATTGCAAAAAAAGCTCAAATACCTTACAGGTTTGGAACAACAGGTCGTCTATACCACTGGAATACCTGTAATAAACTTATCAGGCTTTCTCGAAGACATTCGCCTTTTCATGAAGCTCAGTTAAACCTGAAGTTAATCAAATACTTTGGCGCAAAAGAATTATACGAAAAACAAGAAATTCCATCATTTTATGGAATAAAAATTATAAAACCTTTAGAAAAGAATTTAAAGGACTTAATCTCAAAAAAACGGTTTAATCTTATTTTACATCCTAAATCAAAAGGAAGTGCAAGAGAATGGGGAACAGACAATTTTGCTCAACTTATCAGAATCCTTCCAAAAGATAAATTTAAAATATTTATAACAGGGACACAAGAAGAAGGTCAATTAATACAAAAATCCATTATTGAAGAATTCCCTGAAGTTAATGATTTAACCGGAAAACTTACTCTTGGGGAATTAATCAGCTTTATTTCAAATGCCGATGGATTGGTTGCTGCAAGTACCGGGCCTTTGCATATAGCAGCAGCTTTAGGAAAATATGTTATTGGAATTTATCCTCCTGTTAAACCAATGCATCCGGGCAGATGGGCACCAATTGGTAAAAATGCTTCTTATTTGGTTTTGGATAAAAAATGTAATAAATGCAGAAATAATAGTCATTGCGATTGTATTGAAGATATAAATCCCGAATTAGTTAAAAATAAATTAATGGAGATAATATTATGATTGCTCATGAAAATAATCCTAATAATAATAAATGGCTTGTAATAGTTAATCCGAATGCAGGAAGAAAAAAAGGAGAAAAAGACTGGGAAGAAATCAAGGACCTGATAAAAAAAACAGGTATCGGATTTGAAAGTGTTTTTACCGAACACAAAAATCATGCTATCAATATAACTATTGAATATATAGAAAAAGGATTCAGAAACTTCATCATAGTTGGTGGCGACGGCACAATGAATGAGGTGGTAAACGGAATATTTATCCAGAAAGATATTCCGACAACTGATATAACACTCGGGATGATTCCTGTTGGAACAGGTAATGACTGGGGCAGGATGTATTTTATTTCTAAGGAGTATAAAAAAGCTGTAAAAACTATCTCAAGAGGTAATGTCTTTTTGCAGGATGCGGGTGTTGTAAAATATCATAGAAAAGGAGTTGAAAAAATCAGATATTTTGTGAACATGGCAGGTATGGGATATGATGCTTTGGTTGCAAAAAAAACCAATGTTATGAAGGAAAAGGGTGGCGGCGGTCCTCTAGCTTATATGCTCAACCTTATTTTAGGTTTGTTTCAATACAAAAATACTTTTTTTGAAATAAAAATTAATGATAATGAGGTTTTTAAAGGTAAAGTATTTAGTATGAGTATTGGTATATGCAAATATAATGGCGGCGGAATGAAGCAGTTACCTAATGCTGTTCCTGATGATGGATTACTTGATGTTACTCTAATTGAAGAGACATCAAAATTTAAAGTAATAAAAAATATAAAAAATTTATATGACGGCTCATTTACAGACATGCCTGAAGTAAAAACTTTTATCGGTAAAACCGTTTCAATAGTTTCAAGGCCGAGAAATTCAATCTATCTTGAAACAGATGGTGAGTCAATGGGACACTCTCCGCTAAATTTCAGTATCATTCCCAAAAGTGTGAAAATTATTGTTAGTAAGGAATATTTGAAGATAAATGGAGGGTAATTCCGTTACAGGTTAGTTGTTATTTAATAATCAATCCAATCTCCGTTTTCCTTGATCAGTTTAATCAAAGCATTAATAGCATAATCTTCATTAATATTCTTTTTAACGATTTGTTTTCCCTTATAAAGAGTTATTTTTCCTTTTCCTGAGCCGACATATCCATAATCGGCATCAGCCATTTCACCGGGGCCATTGACAATACAACCCATTACAGCAATTTTTAATCCTTTCAGGTGATTGGTTTTTTCCCGGACTTTATTTAATGCTTCCTGAATATCAAATAACGTTCTTCCGCATGAAGGACAGGCAATATATTCTGTTTTTGAAATTCGTGTCCGTGTTGCCTGAAGAATTCCCAAAGCGATTTTGTTGATTGTCTCAGGCATTAATTTTTTATTGTTATCAATCCAAATTCCATCGCCCAGTCCGTCTAATAATAATGTTGAAAAATCAATAGAACTCCTTATTAATAATTCTTCTTCCGTTAAATTTTTATATTTTCTTTTGATGATTACAGGTGTTTCACATTTTTTGTCAATTAACTTGAAAAATAAATGCCGCAACTTGGTGATTTTATAATTTTTTTCCGAATCAAAAATCAAAATAACTTTTTTATCGTTTTTTATTTTGCTGATCAATTCGGTTAGCGATGGTATAATTTTGTTTGTGGTTAATAAAATAAATTTGGGATTTTTCAGATCATCAACTGTTTTTAAATATTCGGAAACAGTATAAACAGGATAAATTTTTTCACCGGATTTATCAGAAATATTTTTTATGTTAATCTTATAATAGTCTGAATTCTCAGAGAAATTATTTGATATAACAACCGGAACATTATCTCCACCGATATTTCCTATTTTGTTTGATTTTCTCCGGGTATATTCAAAAGGATTTATAATTTGTGGTTTAAAATAATCAGTTACACATAAATCAGCAGATGCCTTGAAAATAATATCATTACGAGAATAATTTTTAAGAATTTCTTTTGCCACCGGTATTTCAAATTCAGGGTCTTCGGTTAAGGAAACACGAATGGTATCGCCAATTCCGTCTTCCAACAAAGCACCGATACCGGAAGCAGATTTTATTCTTCCGTCTTCACCATCGCCGGCTTCGGTAACACCAAGATGAATAGGATAATCCATTCCTTGTTCAATCATTTTATACACAAGCAAACGACATGCCTGCACCATAACCCTGATATTACTTGCTTTCATTGAAAGAACAATATCGTGAAAATTAAAACCCTGACAAATTCGAACAAACTCAAAAGCAGATTCAACCATGCCGTTGGGAGTATCACCGTATCTGCTCATTATTCTTTCCGAAAGCGAACCATGATTAGTGCCAATTCTTATTGCTGTTCCGTGTTCTTTACAGATTTTGATAAGAGGATAAAGCCGTTCGCGTATCTTTTCCAGTTCAAGCTTGTATTCTGAGTCGGTGTGTTTTATTTTTTCCGGTTTATTCCGGTTAACATAATTTCCCGGGTTAATTCTTACTTTTTCAACAATCTTTGCGGCAACTTCAGCAGCTTTCGGATTAAAATGAATATCGGCAATTAACGGAACATTATATCCACGTTTCTTTAATTCTTTTTTTATGTTTTTTAAATTTTCAGCTTCTTTAATTCCCTGGGCAGTAATTCTTACATACTCACAACCTGCCTTGATCATTCTTATTGATTGCTCAACAGTGG
>JAUWKH010000286.1 GCA_030614305.1 Bacteroidota bacterium | reverse complement strand
TGAAAATGATGATGTATCTTATGCCTATTATGTTCCTTGGATGGTTTAATAATTATGCCGCAGGTTTGAGTTATTATTATTTACTGGCTAACCTTATAACTTTCGGACAGATGTTTTTGATTAAGCGAACAATCAATGAGGAAAAATTATTAAAAAAAATTCAGATGAACAAAAAGAAACCTGTAAAAAAATCAAGTTTCCAGAACCGTCTGGAAGAAGCAGCTAAAAAGAGAGGTAGGAGATAATTAGTATAGACTCCAAATACCAACATAATAACAACTTAGAGTAGCATAGCTGCAAACAAATTAGCTTAAGTGATAATTAATAATAAGTTTGCAGTCCATACGGACTCCTTTCAGTCGTCGGCAGTCAGCAGTCAGCGTTAGGACTGAGGACTGAGGACTGAAGACTGGGGACTGACCCCGAAAACTTTCGGGGGAAGACTGATAATCATAAAAACAAAGTTCTACAGGATAATAGCATAAAAAAGGAAACTCTTCAATCTTGGTATAAAATTTGCTTTATTTTCTGATTAATTTTGATTTAAATTTATATTAAATGATGAAGAAATTTGTTTTGATAATTTTCTTGTTATGTTCTGTTTATTTACTTTCTTCTCAAACCATTAAAGTTGTAAATAAATATAATTTCAAGCCAATTGAAAATGTCGCTGTTTTTAATCTTGATCATACCAAAACTATTTTATCAAATACTAATGGTGAAGCTAATCTTGAAAATTTCAATAAAAATGATACCCTGGTTTTTCAGCATACATCATACATTGAATTAATAATTCCTTTTGAATTAATTTATAAATATAATTTTCTGATAAAACTTACTGAGAAATCGGTTAATTTGAGTGAAATTGTAGTTTCTGCAAGCAAATGGGAGCAGAATAAAAATGAAGTTCCTAATAAAATAACAACTATTTCGGCTAAAGAAGTTGCCTTTAACAATCCTCAGACTTCTGCAGATTTATTAGGGAATACAAACGAAGTTTTTATACAGAAAAGCCAACTCGGAGGAGGAAGCCCCATGATAAGAGGCTTTGCTGCAAATTCAATATTGCTTGTTGTGGATGGTGTTAGAATGAATAATGCTATCTATCGTAGCGGTAATTTGCAAAATGTAATCACCCTTGATCCGAATATTATTGAAAGTGCAGAAGTAATTTTTGGTCCCGGAACCATTATATATGGTAGCGATGCACTTGGTGGTGTTATGGACTTTCATACAAAAAATATTAGATTATCATATAATAATGAATCAAAAATACTGACTAACGCACTTGCCAGATATTCAACGGCAAGTAATGAAAAAACAGGTCATTTTGATATAAATTTCGGAAGAAAAAAATGGGGATTTCTAAGTAGTGTAAGTTATAGCGATTTTGATGATCTTCGAATGGGAACAATTCATAATGATGAATTTGAGAGAAAGGAATATGTTACTCAAATCAATGGCTTAGATTCGATTGTAAAAAACAGCAATGTAAATATCCAGAAATTTTCGGGTTATACACAAATAAATTTAATGCAGAAAATACGATACCGTCCTTCTGAAAAGATTGATTTTATTTATAGCTTTTTTTATTCCAATACTTCTGACATCCCAAGATATGATAGACTAATACAATATAGTGATGATAACTTGAAATATGCAAAATGGTACTACGGTCCTCAAAAATGGATGATGCATGACCTGAAAATACTTATTAATGATACTACTAAGATTTTTGATAATGCTCAGATCACACTTGCATTTCAGGATGTGGAAGAGAGCCGCAATGACCGAAAATACAGAAAATCCGATTTAATGATAAGAACCGAAAAAGTTTATGCTTATTCTGTGAATTTTGATTTTTATAAAAAAATCAGAAAAAAAAGTATATTGTTTTATGGTGTTGAAGCAGTATATAATAAGGTAAATTCAACTGGTATTAAAGAAAATATTGAAACAGGAGAAGTTTCTCCAACATCAAGCCGCTATCCTGACGGCGGTAGTACTTATGCTACATTTGCCGGATATATTAGTTTTAAATCAAATATTAGTGAGAAAATTACTTTTTCTACAGGACTGAGATATAGTTATGTTATTTTAAAATCAAAATTTATTGACAAGTCATTTTTTGATTTCCCGTTTAATAAAATTGATATTAATACTGGGGCTTTGAACGGTTCATTAGGTCTGGTTTACAGACCAATTGAAACATGGCAATTTAATATTAATGTTTCTTCCGGTTTTAGGGCACCTAACCTTGATGATGTTGCTAAGGTTTTTGATTCGGAACCAGGTACTGTTGTTGTACCTAACGAAAATCTGAAACCTGAATATGCTTATAATATTGATGTTGGATTAATTAAAAATATTTCTGATAAGACAGAAATTAAAGCAACGGTTTTTTATACTTATTTAATTGATGCAATGGTTAGAAGGGATTTTTTATTTAATGACTCATCATATATTCCGTATGATGGTGAAAGAAGCAAAGTTGAAGCTGTTGTAAATACAGGCAAAGCATATATATATGGTGGAAGTGTTTCATGTAATTCCGGTATTTCAAATCATTTTACTTTTAGAACAAATTTAACTTATACTCATGGTATAGATGAAGAAGATATACCTCTCAGGCATATTGCTCCTTTGTTTGGAAGTACTGCAATAGGCTATAAAACTGAAAAATTCAGGGTTGAGTTATATGCCATTTATAATGGAAAGATCAGTTATAAAAATTTGTCATTCAGCGAAAGAAACAAAGCATATTTGTATGCAAAAGATGCAGACGGAAATCCTTATTCTCCTTCATGGTGGACAATGAATGTTAAAGCTTCGGTTAAACTTAATCCTGTAATAGAATTAGATGCTGGTATTGAAAACATACTTAACTATCGTTATCGCCCATATTCATCAGGAATATGTTCACCCGGGAGGAATTTTATTATTGCAATCAGAGGAAGTTTTTAGAGTTTCAAACATTATTACCTTTCGTAAACTAAATACCAATTTTATTTAAAATCACAAAATACAAAT
>JAUWKH010000115.1 GCA_030614305.1 Bacteroidota bacterium | reverse complement strand
GAAAAGAAATTCGGGGAAATATACAGATTAGCTAAACTTAAATCACCGTTAATAATTCCATCAAAATCAAGATTATCATTTCCAATAAGTATATCAAAATTAGAAAAATCCCAATTTTTAAATTTTAGATTAAAAGTATCAGTAGATAGTTTTGAAATTATACCGTCAATTTCAAATTTTTGACGATCACCTCCCATTACCTCAAAATCATTAACTGATATTGAAGATGTATCAATCTCAATGAAATTATCCTCACTTATCCTCCATACCGTGTCATTAATTATCATTTCAGCATGAGAAATTTTAGCTTTAATTCTATTGCTGTCAATGAAGTAAACATAGCCTATGATATTACCAATATTCCGGTCATTAGCAGAAGTGTCGTTCCATGAAATATTATAGATTATGCTGTCGCGATGAATATTAGTGCTAAAGACAGTATTTTCAACTCCCAGCGAAATACTATCGGTTTCATTTGATTCTTTAAACAATATATTCTTACTGCCTGTTTTTATAAAAATATTATCATTTTTTGATTTACATTCAATAAACCAATTTTCAAATTTAACACCTTTATAAGTTATTAATGAAGAATTTCCATTAATTGCCAAAGAATTCAGGCTTGAATTGTAACTTCCTGAAATTTCAGTATTTGGAGCTACTAACAGATCAGGGTAAAATAATTCACTGACATTTGCCGTATTTTTCAGATTGACTTGAAAGTCAAAGCTCTCAGTCAAGCTATCTTCAGTGATATCTTTAGCATCATTGTAATAAACATCTATGTAATTGCTAAATAATTTTTTAAATGATGGGTACAGTTCTGTAAAAAGAAAATCTCCTTTTAAGTCAATATCAATTATATCAGAATGTAATTGTATGTTTTTGTGTTTATTAGTATCCATTATTGTAACTAATGCAATATGATCAAGATAATATCTTTTATTTTTTTCATAATAAAAGGTACTGTCAATCATAATTTTACCCTGAATGTCATCAAGATTATCACCAACAAAGTTAATATTCAAATTTGTTGAAAGCACAATAGTTGAATCCCTGTCCAATAAATTAAGCTGATATAATTTTGCATTTCTTATTTGTGATGAAAAATCAAACACAGGTAATTCCTTACTAAAATCAACCATGCCTTCAAAGTTGAGATTAATATTATCATCCAGAACATTAAGATGGCCACTAAATTTATTATCAGCTAATTCGCCTTTAATATCAATTTCATTATAATTAATTCCCTTAAAATATAAAGAATCAACAACTCCATTCAAATCAATTATTGCCGATTCGGCAGTTAATCCTTTTCCTTTAATATCAATATTTAAATTTAATTTTCCAAAATAATCACTGATATTCAGAAATTTCCCCATATCAAAATCATGAGCTGTAATTTTTCCCTGATATTCAACCGTATCGGTTTGTTTATTGTCTTTTAACAACACATCAGTTGAAAACTCACCAATATCAGTTGAAAATTCGGCATTAGATACAAAATCATTATAAAACCCAGTAAATGTTCCTTTAATTTTTATATTTCCAAAAGCGAGCAGTTCATCAGGCATGTTCAGATGATTTTCCTTTCCGGGAATCAAAAAAGATTCAATATCATTTTTATTAATATCAAAATCTTTTACTCTTGCATGAACAAATGTTTCTTTAATGTCAGGTAATCCATTCAAGTCAATATTTCCTACGAATTTTGTGACATCACCATAATAAAACTTAAAATTTTTCGCCCTGAAATTACTTACTGTCCCTTTAATATCACCGGAAATCTTAATTTTATTATTCATTACAAATAACTCAGGTGCAAAATATCCGATATCATGAAGATTTAACACCGAAGCTCCAATTGTTGTTTTGATTTTTACATCGGTTAAAAAATCATTAAAATTTTTAAAACTTTTATATGTAAAAGCTAATTTCAATGAAAGTTCAGAATTATTAGTAATAATTTTCAGATGGTCAGCTTGAATTAATTGAGAATTTACTATAAAATCACCTTTAAATTTTTGGATTTTGAAGCCACTTGTATCTTGTAATGATAAATTATTTATTTTTACCCGGATGGTGTCATTAATAATTTCAATATTCCTAAAATCCAAATTTAAGCCGGATATATCTAAATCTGTAAAACTAATTCCTTCACGTGATTTAACTCTATCTTGATTCTGATACTTAAAACGTGAATCTTTGATTTTTAAAATATTACATTGTATCTTCCAGCCTTTTTTTTCAGATGTATCAATAATTTCAGATGATTCGCCTGAATCAAAATAATCAATAATAAAACTAAAATTCATAGTTGAATCACCTTTGTATTTTATTAATCCGATTTCGGATTTTTCAAGAATCAGCTTGTTAACTTTAATAATTTTGTTTTTTATTTTCAGCTTCTGAATATTCAAGCTGAGATTTTCAACACTTAAAATCGTATTATCGTGTAGATCTTTAACTAATACATCTGATAAAACAATATCAAAAAAATTTGAAACTTTCACGCTTCCTATCTTGATTTCCGTATGTAATTCCCCGGAAAGATAATTAGCTGCAGATTGTGCTAAAAAAGTTTGAACAAACGGGTTTTTTAAAAGAAAATATAATGATACCGGTAATGCAAGAATTACCATAAAAGTGTATATTAATATTCTTCTAATTCTTTTTTTGATAACTTTGTTCTTTAAAAATTGTACAATCACCAAATTAAAATGAGCACTTTTATTCTAAGTATTGAGTCTTCGTGTGACGAAACTTCTGCAGCAATTATAAAAAACGCCAAAATTCTTGCCAATATTGTTGCAAATCAGGAAGTACACAAAAAATACGGTGGTGTTGTTCCTGAATTAGCATCAAGGGCACATCAGCAAAATATAATACCTGTGATTGAAAGTGCCATAAAAAAAGCAAAGATAAATAAAAAACAGCTTAATGCAATTGCTTTTACACGTGGTCCGGGATTGCTTGGTTCATTACTGGTAGGTACTTCATTTGCCAAATCCTTTGCACTGGGATTAGATATTCCGTTGATTGAAGTTGATCACCTGCAGGCGCATATTCTGGCACATTTTATTGAAGATAAAGAAAATAAATCAATACCTGAATTTCCCTTTTTATGTCTTACAGTCTCAGGAGGTCATACTCAAATAGTTATAGTAAAGGATTATTTTGACATGGAGATAATCGGGAAAACTATTGATGATGCGGCAGGAGAAACATTTGATAAAGCTGCGAAAATTCTCGGACTCCCCTATCCCGGCGGACCGGAAATTGACAAATACGCCAGGAAAGGCAACCAGGATATTTTTAAATTCCCCGAACCTGTTATCCCTGATCTGGATTTTAGCTTTAGCGGTTTAAAAACATCATTTTTATATTTTATCAGAGACAGGCTAAAAGAAAATCCCATGTTCATTGAACAAAACCAGGCCGACCTGTGTGCTTCAATACAATTAACCATTATCAATGTGTTGATGAAAAAATTAAAAGCAGCAGCAAGAAAAACCGGCATAAAACAAATTGCAATAGCAGGAGGAGTCTCAGCCAATTCTCAACTCAGGAAAGTTCTTAAAGACACAGAAAAAGAACTGGGTTGGAAGATTTTTATTCCCAAATTTGAATATACAACCGACAATGCAGCTATGATAGCCATTACAGGATATTTTAAATTTCTAAAAAAAGATTTTACCGACCAGAAAGCAGTGCCTTATGCTAGGGCTTCATCTCAATAAACTTGTCTTCAAGTACAGGCGATAAACTTTGTCTTTGCCTGTTATAATGAAAATAATAATCAGGCAAAACATTTTCGGGAAGGTGCTTTTTTATGTATTCATTCATATTATAATCATAAATATAAGCTGCATATTCTTTACCTAAAAACTCTGCAAAATCATAGATATCATCAACTGTAAGCGTATCAATTGTATATTTATATTTAACCTCCCACGTAAAAGGCATCTGTCTGAAACCGCCCTCAATATCATCAAAAGTATAATCACTTGTAAACAAAATTTTACTTTCCTGATCTTGTGTATTTAACTCTGTTATTTCAAACCATGAATTAATATTCACAGCATTCAGGTCAAATTCCATAAAATAAAGATCGCCATCATTAAAATATTCTTCATCTCTCACGGGCATAATATATTCCTCAAGTTCTATCTGGGATAAATTCACGATAAACGAAGGTGGTGAGATAAGCATAAAAGAATCAGTCTGGCTTTCAGTAAAAATTTTAAAGCCATATTGTTTCAAGCCAATTATCAGATTATCTATATATTTTTTCAAAATAATTGAATCTGATATATTCTGAATATAAAGGCTGTTTGCAAATAAAGTGGAGTCCAATGTCCACTCATTAAGACTATCGGCATTTTCAATTTCAAACTGCTTAAGGCTGTTCTTGTAAACATAATCCGGAATAAGGATAAGCATTGAACCGGGCTTATTCATTTTAATGAATTGTTTTGCAATTTTTCTTTCAATACTACATGAAAACAACAAAACCGATGTGAAAACAAAAATTATAAGCAAATAATATTTACGTATTAACAGAATAAGTTTCGTAAAATTTATTTGTATGGACATTGTATTTGTTTCAGGTTTCAGGTTTCAGGTTTGCAGGTTTCAGGTTTCCAATACGGGCTAATGAAACGAAATGAATCCGTATGACTAAAAGGAATCCGTATGGATGGACTTCGTGTCGCAGGTTTCAGGTTTTCTGTAACTTGCAATTGTTTAATGAATCTCCATCCAATATAACTTGAATAAAAAACTTATTTCTAAAAGTCAATGGTCATTTGTTGGTTCTTATCATGTTCCTCTTTTTCTTTTTCTTTTTCTTTTTCTTTTTGCTTTACCTTGATATTATTTTCACTTTCATTAACTTGGGTTTCAGCAATATTATTGTCTTTAACTTCATGATTTTCTTGTTGAGATTCTTCTTCTTTCTCACAAGGAACAGCATCTAATAAAACAATCTTTTTTATTTCTTTATTTGAGATACGCTTACCTCTTGCCTTATAACTTTTCAGGGCAATAAAATCAGCTAATTGAATAATTTCATTTTCAACACTTTTTTTATCTGATTTTGATTTAAAAAACACTTCTATTCTTGGTAAGCTGTCAAGACTGATATTCATCAATTCAGCATCAGGATGTTCACCAATAAAATTAACTTTTTTACTTCCATTACTTTGTTGGTCAATCTGAAATCTTTTAATATAATATTTTTTCTGCTTTCCCTCAAGATAAACAACAGAAATAATTTTATCAGGATTAAACTTTTCAATTCTTATCATATCTTCATCAAAATGAGTTGATAAGTCGTAATTAACCAGTTTATAAGTTCCGTTCTGCATTATTGTAAGAATTTTCTCATCACTTTTAAAAGCACCGAGATATTCACCGCGTTGTTCGGTATTAAGGCGTTTTACAATATCGTCATACCAAATATCCCTAGCTCCAAGTGTAGAAATACCCTCTTCTCTTTGAAGTATATTTTTAACTATATGACGAGTAAGAATATTCCCTTTTGAATTTCTTCCTTTTATAGTCAGGTTGCTAAAATTATATTCAAAAGCTAACTTTTTAAGTTTGGGTTTTGGTTTTAAATTAACTTTTACAATTTCTGCTTCACCATTAGGATTAGCAGTAAAATACAAAACTTTAGTACCTTCAGTACCCTTAGTCAGGTTATACTCTTTATCACGAGTTATTCCTTTTACAGGAAAACGTTTTACCATAATTTTTCCTCTTCTGCCATCGCGATAGATCATATTATAAATTGTTCTGTCATCATTTTTCTTAAAAACATCAATATGAATAATACTTTTTC
>JAUWKH010000266.1 GCA_030614305.1 Bacteroidota bacterium | reverse complement strand
GCGAATATATTTTTCCCGTTTTCATCTTTAAATGCCCTGATACAGCGTTTACAAAGAATGCATCTGTTGTGGTCAATTATCAGTTTGGGAATGGAAGCGTCAATTTCCTTTACTGAAAATTCGTAAGGGAATCGTGGAACCATCATCTGATACCGATAGGCAAGGGCTTGTAATTCGCAATTACCGCTTTTTTCGCAGGCAGGGCAAAAATGATTTCCTTCAACAAACAGCATTTCAATAATAGCTAATCTCAGGTCTTGTACTTCAGGAATATCATTTTCAATTTCCATACCGGATTCTACGGGCGTTGTGCATGCGGTCATCAGTCTGCCTGCAATTTTAACATTGCAAAGACGACATGCTCCGGCAGGTTTAACATCTCTTATATGACATAGAGCCGGAATAAATATTCCGTTATCAGTTGCTGCGTCCAAAATATTTTGTCCTCTTTCGGCAAAACATTCTTTACCATCAATTGTAAATTTAATTTTTTCACTCATATTTTTGTATTTTAATATTCGTTATAAATTAGGTATTCTATCAACAGCTTCGCATGATTCTGCAACAGCCGCACTTAAATCAAAGCCACTATCAAATTCCACATCTTTATTTATCAGTTTTTCGTATTCTTCACGGAAATATTTTAGTGTTGTTAATATCGGATTAGCTGCTGTTTGTCCTAAGCCACAACGATTTGCTTCTTTCATCATATTACACCATTTTTCAAGTTCAGTCAAATCATTCATTACCCCATTACCATTTAATATTTTTTGCAGTTTATTTCTAAGTATAACAGTCAATGCACGGCAAGGAACACATGAACCGCATGATTCTTCAATAAAGAAATCCATAAAATGCTTTACTACATCATTTAATAAATTACGCTTATTACCAATAACCATCATTGATCCTCCGGTTGGAAAATCTTCATAACAAATTGTACGTTTAAAACTTCTTTTTCCGATGCAAGTACCTGATGGTCCACCAACCTGAACAGCCTGAATGTCTTCTGCACCAATCATCTCAAGCATATCCCTGATTCTTAAACCCCATTCAACCTCATAAACACCAGGATACTTACAATCGCCAGAAACACTAATTAATTTTGTACCGGTGCTTTCTCTTGTTCCCATCATTGTGTACCAATCTGCACCTTTGAGCATAATTTTAACAACATTGCATAATGTTTCAACATTATTGACAACAGTAGGTTGTTGCATGTAACCTTTTTGAACAGGGAATGGAGGCCGGTTTCTTGGTTCGCCTCTTTTACCTTCGGCAGATTCAATTAATGCAGATTCTTCGCCACAAACATAAGCACCCGCACCAAACTGAATTCTTATATCAAAGTTAAATCCATCTTTTCCTGCAATATTTTCACCTAATTGATTTGTGTCCCTGAGCTCCTGTATAATATTTTCCAAATATTCTTTTAGATAAGTATATTCGCTACGCAAATATACAATACCTTCTTTGGCATCTAAAGCATATCCGGCAATTGCCATACCTTCAAAAAGCAATTTTGGAAGTTCTGTTAAAATTACTCTTTCTTTAAATGTTCCGGGTTCACCTTCGTCGGCATTACTCATTACATAACGAATTTCTCCTTCTGATTTTCGGCAGAAATCCCATTTCAAACCTGTTGGGAAACCTGCGCCACCACGACCACGAAGATAAGATGCTTTAAGCTCTTCAATAATTTCCTGAGGAGTCATTGTGATGACTTTTTTAAGAGCTGATCCGGGCTCATAATCAGAAAAGAGAACTTCTCCTCTTTTTCTGATATTGTTTGTAACCATTGATTTAATGAGCTCGGAATTGTTCTCACCGTCACCATAATTATTAAACATTTCCTTAACACCTTTTCCGGCACGCATATCAGCAACAATATCTTTTACTTTTTTTGGTGATAGCTTGGTAAAAACAATTCCATTAATGATTGCAGCAGGTTCCTGATCACTCATTCCAATACAGGCAGTATTGTATAACCCGATTTTTCCGTTATCAGAAACATTGTTAAAACCACATCCAACTTCTTCTTCAAATGCTATTGCTACTTCTGCTCTTCCCATCATGTTTGCTACTACACTGTTATTTAAATAAACTGCATATTCGCCAATGGGTTTTTGAGAAAAGAAATGATAAAACGAAAGCGTTTGCACAACATCAACTTTGGATAAATTAAGAATTTGAGCAATTTCTTCAACTGCTTCATTCGGTATAAAACCAAATTCTGACTGGGTATCAATTAAAATATCCATCAATCTGGTTTTATCATTATCATATTTCTCAATAATGTTTTTTACGATATTTCTCATAAAATCAATCCTTTATATTAAAATTACAAGTTAAATTATTATTTGATTTGTATTTTTAAAATTTAAAATGCAAAATTATAGCTTTTTTTATATTAGATAACTATTTTAATAATTTAGAATAATTATAAATTAAAATATAATAGATATATATATGTTTGTATCTAATCAGTTTATTAATCAATTTCTATTTCCTGGCTTTGAGGATATATTTTAAAAATGATATAAGGGTAAAGGCATAGGGGTATGGTGCAATGTCATTAAGTTAAGAAATTTTAATTGTTAATTTAATACTGATTAGTTACAAATGTTTTATAATATTAAAAAAAACAATTTTGTTTAAATTTCCGCAAACTGTATGATAAATTTTTCAATTGCCTGTGTGATTTCATGAAATCTTTTATTCAATTCATAGGTAAATGAATTACCAAAAACCGTATCTTCAACTATCTCAATTGCAATTATCCTGATATTCTCAGGAATATTAATCCCGATTTCCTTTCCCAATGTTAAAGCATTTAAAAACGAAACATCATGAATATTTGATAGATGAAGGGTTTCTTTATAATCGGACGGAGTAAAATAATAAACATCTCCCGGTTTACCGTTCCTTGTTTTTATTGAATCAATTATTATTACTGTTTGGTATCCCTGAATTAATTCCAAAATATCAAGTCCGCCAACTGTAGATGTATCAAATTTAATTTGTTTGTTATGATATTTTTTCTGAAGAAATTTAACTAATTTCGGGCATATCCCATCATCCATTAAAATTTCACTTCCTAAACCCAATACCAATATGTTTTTATTGTTTGATTCCATTTTATAATATGTTAAGAATTATAATAATAATGGCAAAAATATTCAAAAAAATTAAGAAATCTGGCAGGTTTTGTAATAAATAAATATTCAACTCAAACATTCCATTTCTATAATATCTTCAGAAAGACTTAATTTTAGCTTTCTTATTATCTTTCAAAAAGAGAAATGGAATGTTT
>JAUWKH010000200.1 GCA_030614305.1 Bacteroidota bacterium | reverse complement strand
TGAAAATACAGTTGCTTTAGCTGTATCCGATACTGGAATTGGCCTGCCGAAAGAAAAATTTCAGGCAATTTTTGAGGCTTTTCAACAAGCTGACGGCACAACGAGTCGTAAATTTGGTGGAACCGGCTTGGGTCTTACAATCTCAAGAAGCTTTGCTTCATTACTTGGGGGTGAAATACAACTTGAAAGTACAGAAGGTGCTGGTTCTACTTTTACATTATTTTTGCCTGTATCAATTAATGAAACAAAATTTGACAGAAAAATTAAGGAAGATGAAAGCCTGATTTCAAGTCAGCCAAATATTAAAGATGGAAAAAAAATACAGAAAAAAGTTCAGCCTGATTCCAAAGTTATAGAATTTAATGATGACAGGAATACGATTGATAAGGGTGATAAATTTATTTTGATAATTGAAGACGACATAAACTTCTGCAATATACTTTACGAACTTGCACATGAAAGAGGATTCAAATGTATGGTTGCCCTTGATGGTGAATCAGGATTGCATTATACTGATTTTTTCTCACCAAGCGCTATTATTCTTGATGTCGGACTTCCCGGAATTGATGGTTATGAAGTTATGAAAAGGTTAAAAGAAAATCCGAAAACACGTCATATTCCTGTTCATATTATTTCCGCTTCCGATAGATCAATTGAAGCAATGAAAATGGGGGCTATCGGTTACTTGACCAAACCTGTTAGTCATGAAAAATTAATTGATGTATTCAAAAAAATTGAAAATATAATTGCAAAACCCATTAAAAAGATTTTAGTTGTTGAAGATGAAGAAATAGTGCGTAAAAGCATAGTAAATCTTTTGGGCAACGGGAACGTTTCAATCAATGCAGTGGAAAGTGGTGAAGAAGCTTATGAACTAATTAATAAAGATTCTTTCGATTGTTTGATACTTGACCTCGGACTAAAAAATATGTCGGGCTTTGACTTGTTGGAAAAGATAAGAAAAAATAAAAAAATCAAGGACTTGCCTGTCATAATCTATACTGGAAAGGAGCTTACAAAAGATGAAGATGAAAGACTGCAAAGATATGCAGATAGTATAATTATTAAAGGTGCAAGATCATTTGAGAGATTATTGTCCGAAACAGCCCTGTTTCTTCATCAGGTAGAAACAGATATGCCTGAGAATAAACAGGAAATGTTGAAAGTATTTCATAGTAAAGAAGCCATACTTGAAGGAAAAAATATTCTTATTATTGATGATGATATGCGGAATGTTTTTGCTCTTTCAAGTGTTTTGGAAGAAGAGGGTGTAAAAATTACTATTGGAAGAAATGGTAAAGAAGGAATTGAAAAACTTTATAAAAATCCTAAAGTTGATTTGATAATTATGGATATTATGATGCCTGAAATGGATGGTTACGAAGCTATTGCCGAAATCAGGAAAGATAAGAAATATAAAAAATTACCTATTATCGCTCTTACGGCAAAAGCCATGAAAGAAGACAGGGATAAATGTTTAGCTGTCGGCGCCAATGATTACTTAGCTAAACCTGTAAATACCGATAAATTAATTTCACTTTTAAGAGTTTGGCTTTATAAGTAAGTTTGAGGTTTGAAGTTTGAGGTTTCAGGTTCAACTAAATATACTGTTTGCAAATGTGCAATAAACAAGAAATCATAAATAAAAATATCAATATTGAAATCCGGCTTTTATTAGAAGCTATTTATGAAAAGTTTGGTTATGATTTCCGTAGTTATAGCAAAGCTCATGTTAAGCGAAGAATACTTTATCGTTTATCTGCATCGGAATTAAAAAGCGTTTCCGAAATGCAATATAAAGTGTTATACGAAGATGGTTTTATTGATATTCTTTTAAAGGATCTTTCAATTAATGTTACTGAGATGTTCAGGGACCCCCTGTTTTACAAAGCAATCAGAGATGAAATTATCCCGATAATTAAAACTTATCCATTTTTTAAAATCTGGCATGCAGGATGCTCTTCCGGTGAAGAAGTATATTCTATGGCCATAATTTTAAAAGAAGAAGGAATATACGACAGGGCACAAATTTATGCTACCGATTTTAACCAACAGGTTTTAAAAAAAGCAAAAGAAGGTATTTATCATATTGATAAAATTAAAGAATATACCCGCAATTACCAAAAAGCAGGAGGTGTAAATTCATTTTCAGATTATTATATGGCTAAATACGATTCAGTAATACTTGAAAAATCACTTAAGAAAAACATTGTATTTGCCGATCATAATCTTGTAAGTGATAGTGTTTTTGGTGAAATGAATATGATAGTATGCAGAAATGTTTTGATATATTTTAACAGTGATTTACAGAACAATGTAGTTAAATTGTTTGAAGAAAGTCTAATGCCAGGTGGTTTTTTATGTCTGGGCTCTAAAGAAAATTTAAAATTATCCGAAAGTTTTTCTGATTTTAAAGTTATTGATGATAAAGAAAAAATATATAAAAAAAAGTTATACTAAATAATCTAAAATCTGAAATCTGAAATCAAAAATTAATAAATGCAATACAAGGCAATTGTAATAGGATCATCAGCAGGGGGGCTTAATGCCTTAAAAATAATTTTAAGTGTTTTACCAGAGAAATTTAATATTCCGATTATTATTGTTCAGCATGTAAGTCCGCAATCCGATAATTATATAATAGAATATCTTAATAAATTATGCAAAATAAAAGTTAAGGAAGCAGATGAAAAAGAGAAAATCAAACGCGGAACAATTTATTTTGCACCACCTAATTTTCATTTGTTGATTGAGGAAGATAAAACATTATCGCTTTCTGTTGAAAGCAAGGTAAATTTTGCCCGTCCATCAATTGATGTACTTTTTGAATCTGCTGTTTTTGCATATGGTTCTGCTTTAATTGGAATTATTTTAACAGGTGCAAATAATGATGGTGCCTTAGGTTTAAAAAAGATTAAAGAATATGAAGGTTTAACAATTGTTCAGGATCCAAAAACAGCCGAAGTTGATGTAATGCCATTATCCGCAATAGAAGCGACAAAAGTTGACCATATTTTTTCATTGCAAAAAATTGGAAAGTTTCTTAGTTCTTTATAAAAAAAATAATTGCTAATTTTGAAAGTTCTTAATTAATTTATAATGCCAATTGCCCGTTTAAAAGATATAGATTTATATTATGAAGTTCACGGAGAAGGTGAACCCTTACTTCTTATTGCAGGTTTGGCAAGCGATTGCCAGAGTTGGCAATTTGTAATTAATGGTTTATCAAAGCAATTTAAACTGATAACTTTTGATAACCGTGGTATAGGTCGCAGCAGCTCTGTTGAATTGCCTTATACTGTTAAACACATGGCAGACGATATTAACGAGCTTCTTAATTATCTGAATATTGAAGCAGCACATATATTGGGACATTCATTAGGAGGATTTATTGCTCAGGAATTTGCAATAAATTACCCAGACCGCATTTACAAGCTTATTTTAGAAGCTACAGCACCCTATTCTTCAAAGAGAAACAATTATCTTTTTGAAAACATGCTTATAGCCCTTGAAAAAGGAATTGATTATGATTTATGGATTCGTAATTTTTTATTCTGGATTTACACAACAAACCTCCTGAATAACAAAAGAAATATTGAGAATCTTGTTCAATTTGTTATGGAAAATCCATATCCGCAATCTAATAAAAGTTTTCAGCATCAAATTGAAGCGACTTCAAAATTTAATTCAACCGAAAAACTTTATAAGGTTGAAGCCGAAACACTTGTGCTTATAGGCGAAGAAGACATTCTTATTAAACCAAAAGAATCCGAACTGCTTTATCAGGGAATATCAAGAGCAACCTATCCTGTTTATATTGAAAAAGCAGCCCATGGAATTCATAATGAAAACCCAAAAGCATTTATCCATGCTGTTATAAGTTTTATCTATAAATATGTGAGGTGAATTTTATGTTTGAAAATAAATTTCAACTACATTTGGCAAAACTTATTCCGTATCAGTATAATAAAAAAGAAATAAATTTAGTAGTGACTTTTATAATAATGTTATGGGCGAGGCAAAAAATATACAAAAAGTAAATTAATATGAAACTATTTACAATAAATAAAGAAGGAAAATTTGTTCAATTTAAAGAACAAGAATTCAAAGAAAAAAATAAAGAAAT
>JAUWKH010000096.1 GCA_030614305.1 Bacteroidota bacterium | reverse complement strand
TTTATTTTTTAATTACATATTTTTTCCACTTCAAACCAAACCAATCCCTCCATTTCCTCAAACTTTATCCATTCCCTGATTAGTTTCATCTTTTCAGGGTAAACATCATTTTTTATAAACCAGTAAAGTGAAAAATCTTCATCACTAAACTCCCAGAAATCATACCGGTAGTTTCCTTCACCTATCAGCGATTCAATTTTTTTAACCAATGACGGCATAAAAGCCTCTTTGTCTTCGGCCATTTCACGGGCAAGGTCGAAAGATTTTTCAATATCCATATCTTTTTTGTGGGTAATAAACCCGTTGCCAGCATAAAAATGTTCTTTTATCTCATTTTTAAACCAGAAACTCTGATACACATAATCGTTTTCATTGAAATCACACATATTCAAATTTTAACAAATTAATTGATCACCTCTCCACACCCAAAGCCTAGGGCATTCATCGAACCAAATCCTGAGTTTAAACCTATCTCAATAAGTTCCTTTGGTGCTGTAAGTTCAAAGTTAAATAAAAATCCCCGAACCTCAGTTTGTGCATCGGTGTGTGCTTTAATGGTTTGTTTGCGGCTTTTCGGTTCTTTGGTCAAACATTTGAAATCTAATTCATTTGTTTGTATTTCTTTACAATTAATACTCTTTTGTAAGCATACTGCCTGATATTTATCCAGGAGGTTTTTCAGGAAAAGTGCTTTGTACTGCGGGTGTTCGGGCGAAATGTATGTTTCATGTTTTTTGCCTTCCTCGTTAAGTGCAACAACAATAGGCGAAAGGCATTTTATTTTTACACTTTTCCCGTCAGGCAATTCGGGTTTTAATGCCTGAATGTTTTCCACTTCCATTTCAATTTGAGAAATACGATCGCCGATTAATGCTTTTTGGTTTTTAAACCAACCGATAATAAATTTCTCTGCGGGTTGTGGCAATTGAAAAGCAACAGTCATCCAGGCATTCCTCGCCCATACTTCCATACGATCGGATTTAGGAATAGCTTTATATGTGTGTTGGGGAAACCGTAAATTTGAAAAGGTAAAAAGTTTAAAGGTTTTCAAATTTTCAAGCCGGTATCCTTGTTCATGTAAAAAAGCAGCAAAGTCGCTGTCAGCTTTATTCAAAACTTTATAAATCCAGCTACTCAGCGGATACTGATAATTAAATGGCAGCACCTGCTTTTTGCCCGAAAGCCTGAATTTAATTTCAAATCTCATAAAAAATTATTTAAGGTTCTTTCACCTCCCAAAAATAACAAAAAAATCCTGTTAATCTTATTAAACCTTGAAGGTTTTAAAAACCTTGAAGGTTTCGTCACAATATCATCAAACCACCTTTTTACTCCAGTTCCCCTTTTTTAAATACAAATATGACAATCCGCCAAGGAATATGAAATAAACATATTCGGCACACCAGATAATTTCAATTGATTGCTTAAATACTACAGCAATTAAATATGTAAATGTCATATATATTAAAATTGTAATAAACTCAATAAGTAAGGCAATATTAGTATTTGCGGTTCCCGAAACCCCACTGAACAAAATAATACTTATGGAAAATAAAACAAGTGCACCTGTAATAACATATAAAACGGGTATGGTTTCGTTTATTAACTCAATATTTGAAGTATAAATTGAAACTAATAAACGCGGAAAAGTAACTGTTAATATAATAACTAAGATTGTGCTGAGAAAACTAAGATTAATAACTTTTTTAATAACAGGCATTACTTTATGAACCAATCCTTTCCCAATTGTATTACTTACAAGTGTATTAGTAGCAGAACTGAATCCCCATATCGGTATCATTAATATCAAATAAATACTTCTGATAATATTGGAAATAGCAAGCGGTCGTTCACCGCTTTTTTCAATTATCATAAAAAAAGCAAACCAGCCTGCCATTGAAACAAAATACTGAAGCATTATAAAAACGGATATTTCAAGTGTTTTGTTTATTATGCGCACGTTTAATTTTGGAAAAATAAATAGTCGGTATTTTTTTATATCAATTCTAACAAGGGTGTAAACAATAAAAAATAATACAGAAGTTCCTTCGGCAATTACAGAAGCTATAGCAGCGCCCCCAATACCCATTTCAGGAAATCCATAATGGCCAAAAATTAACAAATAATCTAACGAAATATTCATAATTGCCATGATGACGGCACTATAGGTAAGTACTTTGGTTTTTACTATTCCTACATAAAATGCTCTGAAAATCACATTTATAAAAGCAAAAACAATTCCCCATATCCTGTAATCCAAATAAATTATACTTGCTTTGTAAATTGCATCCGACTTAATAAACTGCTTTAAAAATACAGGAGATAAAAATTCAATTAAAAAAAATATCGAAACACCAAGAATAATAAGGAAATAAAACCCATGATCAACTAAAATACCAATATCCTTATAATTTCTTTCTCCGTTTCTTCTGCCAATCAGAATTTGTGTACCTATTCCAAAACCGAATCCTAAGGTGAATATAGAAAAATAAAATAATCCTGCTATTGCGGATGCTCCTAACTCAACTTCTCCAACTCTTCCTAAAAAAGCCGTATCTGTAACATTAATCAGGTTTTGAGCTAACAAACCTAAAATTATCGGATAAGAAATCTTCCAAATATTTTTGTATGAGGTTATATAGTATTTCAAAACCTTACTGAAATTAAAATGTCAATGAAAATTATTTCCTCCAAAAAGCCGGTGATAACAAAATTAGAACTGTAAATAATTCAAGCCTGCCTAAAAGCATAAGAAAAGATAAGAACCATTTGCCGAATTCAGGGATATTTGCATAATTTCCTTCCGGTCCGACATTGCCAATACCAGGACCAATATTTCCTAAAGTAGCTACTGTTGAACCAATTGCAGTTTCAAAATCAAGACCAAGGAGAGACATCACAAATGTGCCGAAAGCAAATATTATTATATATATCAGGAAAAATGCCATTATCTTAAAAATAATATCCTGGGGTACTGTTTTACGATTATATTTTACAGGAATTATTGCCTTTGGATGAATTAGTCGTTTTAATTCCATTCCACTGTTTTTAAACAATAACAACTGGCGGAGTATCTTTATACCTCCACCTGTTGAACCTGCACAGCCACCTACAAACATCAGCAAAAATATTATCATCCAAAGTAAGCCTGGCCAACCTAAATAATTTGCAGTTACATAACCTGTTGTTGTAACAATTGATATAACCTGGAATAATGATTCTCTTATAGCCCTTTCAAAAGATTCATTACTTAGTATAATCAAGGAAATCGTAATTATTATACTTACTAAAAAAATTAAATAAACATAATACCTGAACTCTTCATTTTGCCAAACTTTTTTAAGCTTTCCATGCAATGCAAGGTAATGCAGGGTGAAATTGGTTCCGGCAAAAATCATAAACACGATAATTACATATTGAATATAAGGAGAATAGCCTGCAATACTTGAATTTTGTGTTGAAAAACCCCCTGTTGCCATAGTTCCGAAGGCATGGCAAAGTGCATCAAACAAACTCATATTTCCAAGCAATAATAAGCCGGTTTCAACAAAAGTCAGAATAATATAAATTCCCCATAGTCTTTTAGCTGTTTGTGTAATACGTGGATGAAGTTTATCCGGTGCAGGTCCGGGCATTTCAGCAGTATATAATTGCATTCCGCCAATTCCTAAAACAGGTAAGATTGCTATTGATAATACAATAATCCCCATTCCACCAATCCAATGGGTAATACTTCGCCAGAATAATATTCCTTTGGGCAAAGATTCAATATCATTTAAAATGGATGCACCGGTTGTAGTAAATCCAGAAATTGTTTCAAAAAATGCATTTGTAAAATCCGGTATAGCACCGCTTATCAGAAAGGGAAGCGTGCCAAAAAGCGAAATAATTATCCATGAAAAAGTAACAATTATATACCCTTCTCTTTTCCCAATATTCTTATTGTAATTTTTCCTTGTTAAAAGTAATAATATTAGCCCCGAAAAAGAGGTAATCAATCCTGATATTAATAAAGAGTTGCAATTATTCCCACAGTAATAAAGTGAAAAAGGTATGCCTAAAAACATAAAAAAACCTTCCACTATCAGTAAGAACCCAATAAATCTTAAGATTAATTTTATGTTTATTTTAACTCCATTTAACATGATGTGAAAACATTTTATCAGTTGAACAATTTATCAACTTTATGAATGGCATGAGGTAAAGAGAATACAACAACTTTATCGCATTCATTTATTTGAAAATCACCTGTTGCAATAAAACTTTCTTTACCCCTTACGATTCCGCCAATTATTGCGCCATTGGGAAATTTTAGTTTATTTATCGGGTTATTTGTAACCGCTGAATTCGGTTTGGCAACCAATTCCATAACTTCGGCATCAATACCGCTAAGGCACTTTATTGAAGTAACTTCGGCACCCATTGTAAATTTTACAATATAACTTGCCGTAATCAGCTTTTTGTTTATAATTGCATCAATTCCAATTTCCTGAGAGAGATCAATATAATCAATATTTTCAACTAAGGCGATGATTTTTTTTATTCCATATTTACGAGCATGAAGGCATGCAATGATATTTGTTTCCGAATTATCGGTAACAGCAATAAATGCATCAATACTTCGAATATCTTCTTCTTCCAGCAACTGAATATCTCTGGCATCACCATTAATAATAAGCGTGTCTTCAAGATAGTTGGTCAGATTTATACATTTTTCCTTATCAATTTCAAACAGCTTTATATTTAGCTCTTTTTCCAATTTTTTAGAAGCTGTTCTTCCAACTCTTCCACCTCCAATTATCATGATATTTTTAATATCAATTTTGGTTTTGCCTCCTAATTTTAATAGTTCATCAATACCTTCGGGTTTTGTAATAACATACGACAGGTCATTCTTTAGAAACATATCATCTCCTCTGGGAATTATTGTTGAAGATTTACGATGTATGGCAATTGCCCTGAAATCCAAATGAGGATATTCTTCAGCAATCTGGTTGAGGGTTTTATTTAAGACAGGAGCATTTTCTTCCAATTTAATAAGAAACAGTGATAGTTTACCATCGGAAAAATCAAATATCTCGGTGGCGGCTGTTTGATGCAACAAGTTAATGATCTCCTGGGCAGCAATGTCTTCAGGACAAACTAAAGAATCTATTCCAAGGTTTTCATATATTTTCATATTTCCCCTAGTTAAATTTTCTAAACTGTTTACCCTTGCAATAGTTTTTTTTGCACCAAGCTTTTTTCCAAGAATTGATGTTATTATATTTATTTTTTCGTCATGAACAACCGATATTAAAAGATCGGCTTTTTTTACATTTGCACTTTCTAAAACCGATATGGAAGTTGAATCACCTGTAATTGTCATCAAGTCAGTGTTGGAATCAACCATTTTTAATAACTCTTCATGCGGATCAACAATGGTTATGTTATGATTCTCGGCTGCAAGCTCTTTTGCTATATATAAACCAACTTCACCATCTCCGGCAATTATTATATCCATTTTTCAATAATTTTAAACGCTGCGAATTTAATTCAATAAATTTTAACAACAAATTTAATTAAATAATTTGTAAATTTGACTTTTGATAACTTATAAAAAAGTAACCGTATAATAAATTAATTTTATGAAAACAGTTGATAATTATAATTTTAAAGATAAAAAAGCCCTTATCAGAGTTGATTTTAATGTTCCTCTGAACGATAAATATGAAATTACTGATGCTACGCGTATTAATGCAGCTATTCCTACCATAAAAAAGATTCTGGATGACGGTGGTTCTGTTATCCTGATGTCACATTTAGGCAGACCCAAACAAGGGGCTAAAGAAAAATTCTCATTAAAACATTTAATCAATTATTTATCAGAAAAATTAAATACAAATGTAAAATTTGCTGATGATTGTATTGGTGACTCAGCAAAAAACATTGCTGCCACTCTTAAACCTGGTGAAGTTTTACTTTTGGAAAACCTCCGTTTTTATAAAGAAGAAACTAAAGGGGATGAAGATTTTGCTAAGAAATTAGCATCACTGGGAGATGTCTTTGTAAATGATGCCTTTGGTACTGCTCACAGGGCTCATGCATCAACTACTGTGATTGCAAAGTTCTTCCCCGAAAACAAGTTGTTCGGGTATATTATGGAAAATGAACTGAAAAACATCAATAAAGTAATATCTGAAGTTAAACGTCCTTTCACTGCAATTTTAGGAGGTGCAAAAGTATCCGGTAAAATTGAAATTATAAATCAACTAATGAACAAGGTTGATAATTTTATTATCGGAGGTGGTATGATGTTTACTTTTATAAAAGCCATGGGCGGTAATATCGGAAATTCATTAATTGAAGAAAACCTTTTGAAAACAGCAATTGATACCATAGAAAAAGCCAAAGAAACAGGTGTTAATTTTTATTTACCTGTTGATTCTGTTATTGCAAACGAATTTTCAAATGAAGCTGACAAAAAATCATCAAATTCTTATGACATTCCTGATGGCTGGATGGGATTAGACATCGGGCCAAAAACCTGTAAGAAATTTGCCGATGTTATTGAAAAATCAAAAACCATTCTCTGGAATGGTCCTATGGGTGTTTTTGAAATGTCGAATTTTGAGACAGGAACAAAATATATTGCTGAAGTTGTTGCAGAAGCAACACAAAACGGTGCATTTTCATTAATCGGTGGTGGTGATTCGGTTGCTGCAATTAATAAATACAACTTAAAAAACAA
>JAUWKH010000300.1 GCA_030614305.1 Bacteroidota bacterium | reverse complement strand
GGTTTCAGTGCTTGTTATTCTTTCAATGGTATTAAACCATTATATTGTTTTAGCAGAAGAGCGCTTCTGCCTTGAGAAATATGGCGATGCCTATCGGGAATATATGAAAAAAACACCAAGGTATATTGGAATTCTAAAATTGAAAAATGGTTATAATAACAAAACTTAATAAAGTACTGATCCAGAAATTCATACGTTAATAAGACCAATAATTTTTTGAACAGAATTGAACACTGTTCGTTATTAAATAATTAAAATTTCTAATATGAATACAAAAACAAAACAAAAATCAGGAATAGCCCGCCTGTTAGAAATATCAGGCCGCAGAAAAGGGCTTTTATTTGTATCCGGCACAGCAGCCGTATTACATGCTGTATTATCAATGGTCCCCTACATACTTATCTTTTATATCATGAAAGAATTGTTAAGCGGACAGGTAAACAGTCCCGATATAAATACTTACCTGACATGGGCATTTATAGCAGTAGCATTTTCTTTTGTGCTGATGTACGCTTCGGCAATGGCTTCGCACATAGCGGCTTTCAACATTCTATACGAATTGCGTAAAAAAATTGCCGGTAAAATAGGTAAACTGCCTATGGGATATATCGGAAACCGTAGTTCCGGAGCATTAAAGAAAATCCTTGCTGATGATGTAGAGCGTATCGAAGTATTTATAGCTCACGGAGTACCCGATTTTATAAAAGGGATGGCACTTCCTATTATTTTTTTAAGCTATCTTTTTGTGGCAGACTGGCGACTTGCTCTTATCAGTTTTGTGCCACTGATTTTAGTGGGTGTTCTTGTTACTGTTTATTTTGGTTCTGCCAAGAATAAACAAATAATGGAAAAATACCACACTTCGCTCGAAGATATGAATGCAGGAATTGTAGAGTTTGTGCGTGCTATGCCGGTAATGAAAATATTTGGGCAAACCGCCACTGCATTTACAAAATATAGCGGAACAGTTAATATGTACGATAAATTTATAAATCTCTGGACACGTAAACAAAGTCCTGTGTGGGCAGTTTTTATGAGTTTTATCAATAATGCACTTTTGCCCGTATTGGCATTGGGCTTGTATCTCTATTTTCAAAACGGACTTAGCCTGCCGGTACTGTTTTTATTCCTGATATTAGGAGTAGGATATATTCGTCCTGTTCTGGCATTGAGCAATCTTGATCCTCAGATTAGTATGATTAACCATGGGGTAAAGCGTATGGACGAAATTCTTTTTGAAGTAGAAGAACAAAAAAGCGGTTCTAAGCAAACACCCGAAGATTTTTCACTAACATTTAATAATGTCGGATTTTCATATATCGAAGGGATAGAGGTATTAAAAGATGTAAGTTTCACTATCCCTGCACGAGGACTTACCGCATTGGTAGGAGCATCAGGTTCCGGGAAAACCACTATTGCCAACCTTATTGCCCGTTTCTGGGATGTGCAAAAAGGTAAAGTAACAATAGGAGACGAAGATGTAAAAGATATGTCTCCCCAAACAGTTTACAGCCTTATCAGCGAAGTGTTTCAGGATGTTTATCTTTTTGATGATACTATTTACAATAATATAAAAATTGGTAAGCCCGATGCTACAAGCGAGGAAATAATGAAGGTTGCCGAAAAGGCACAAGTAACAGAATTCCTGAATATATTATCTGACGGTATCAATACGAAAGTAGGCGAAGCAGGTTCGCATTTATCGGGCGGTCAAAAACAACGCGTATCTATTGCACGTGCTATGCTCAAAAATGCGCCAATTGTATTGCTTGATGAAGCCACTGCATCGCTCGACCCCGAAAATGAAATTTATATACAGCAAGCCATTCAGGAACTGGTCAAAGAAAAAACAGTGGTTGTTATTGCACATAAATTACAAACCATTCGCAATGCCGATAAACTAATTGTGTTAGAGAACGGGCATATAACAGAAGAAGGAAAACATGCCGAATTACTTAAAAACAATGGATTGTATGCCCGGTATTGGAATACACAGCAAACAACAAGGGGATGGAAACTAAAACAACATTTTGTATATGAAACAAGATAATTATGAACACTATTACCTTGATATGAAACCGAAAATGATGATTAGCAATTCAATGAAATAATAAGGAATGGAAAAATAAAAAAAAATTGAACGTAATTGAACACCGTTCGTTATTAATAACTAAATATAAAATAACATGAAAATTACAAAAATTAATTTACGGTTTAAAAAACTGGCATTGTCTATTATTAAATACAGGTGGCTTGTTATTGCAGTTTTTCTGCTTGCTGTGGTAAGCGGGTTTTTCGGACTTAAAAAAATGGTTGTGGAGTATTCAAATGAAGGCTATTTTTTGCCTGATGACCCAATGATTGTTATGGGCGATGAGTTTAAAGAAATTTTCGGTAACGATAATTATGTAGCGGTGCTTGTTGAAAGCGATGCTCTTTTTACAAAAAAGAACCTTGAACTTTTGCGTGAACTCGGTAATGAATTGTTAGATAGTGTCCCTTATGCCGATAAGCTCACTTCATTGACCGATGTAGAATTTACTGTTGGCACTGAATACGGTATGGAAATTATCCAGGTCGTTCCGGAAGAAATACCTTCTGATAAAACTGCTTTGGAAGAAATCAGAAAAAGAGCATACAGTAAAAAGAACTTTGCCGAAAAATTAGTGTCAAAAGATGGCAAATATACCTGGATTACTATGAAGCTGCTTACATTTCCTAAAGAGGTACATGGAGATGGAAAGGATATGCCTGAAATGGAAGTTGGGAAAAAAGTAG
>JAUWKH010000126.1 GCA_030614305.1 Bacteroidota bacterium | reverse complement strand
ACTTCTTCTCTTAAGTTTTTATCTTTTAAAACCCTTCCTAATACTAATTGTAAATTTGAAGCATGAAAGTCTAAAAATTTATTTGTTTTATATTTTTGTCTTTCTAATAAAGTAGTGGTAAGAAATAGTCTTTGGTAATTATTAAAAAATTCTGAAAAATAATTTAATTCATTATTTTTCAGCTTTTGATTTAGCTCTTGAGCTTTTACACTACTTTTTGTAAAAATTATACCACTTTTATCAATTCTTACTTCAAAAGAAGAATCCTTTTTTTCTTTTTCAATTAATGTATTAAAAACAATCTTTTCATTTAATTGATTTTTATTTGTCAGATCCTCAAAATCTCCAAAAATATTGAATAACTGCTGATCTATTTTTTGTTTGTCAATAAATTCAAATATTTCTAATGCTTCAAAAATATTTGACTTTCCTGATGCATTAGGACCAACAAATACAGAAAATGGGTTGGGGTTCTGAATTGTAATATCTAAAATTGATTTAAAATTTTTGATATTGATTTCTTTTATTTTCATTGCTTAATTATTTTTCCATTTAAAATAACAGTCTCCACTTTATTACTTCCGAATGCATAAGGCATATATTCATAAGTTGGAATTTCTTTGGTGATAAAAACATTAGCTTTTTTACCAACTGCTATACTTCCCAATTCTTCACTAATTCCCATTGCATAGGCACCGTTTATTGTTGTTGCATTTATTCCTTCCTCAGGGAGCATTTTATAAGCTATGCTTCCAATTGACAAAATAAATTGCATATTTCCAGACGGAGCAGAACCCGGATTAAAATCACTTCCCAAAGCTACAGGCAAACCCGAATCAATCATTTTTCTGACAGGAGCATAAACCATACCGAGAAAAAAGGCAGCACCCGGCAAAACTGTCGGCATAGTTTCGGAATCCAGCAAAACTTTAATTTCTTCATCTCTTGTAAATTCAAGATGATCAACAGAAAGTGCATTATATTTTACTCCTACCTGAATACCTCCTGAATAATCCAATTCATTGGCATGGATTTTCGGACGTAAGCCGTATTTCATCCCAGCCATAAGTATTCTGTCGGTATCTTCAACAGTAAAAAAACCTCGATCACAAAAAACATCAATATAATCAGCTAATTCATCTGAAGCAATCATAGGTATCATCTCATTAATAATCAAATCAACATACTCACTTTGATTTTTCTTATATTCAGCCGGAATGGCATGTGCTCCCAAAAAAGTTGCTTTTATTGTCAAAGGCGAAATCTCTTTTAGTCGCCTAATAACTCTGAGCATTTTTAATTCATTTTCGAAATTTAAACCATAGCCGCTTTTAATTTCAACAGCACCGGTTCCATAAATTGTAATTTCTTCAAGTCTTTTCAAAGCCGACTCAACCAATTCATCTTCGGAAGTTTCATGCATTTTTTTTGCTGAATTGAGAATACCTCCACCCCGCCTGGCTATCTCCTCGTAAGAAAGCCCTTTGATTTTATCAATATATTCTATTTCCCTGCTTTGCGGATAAACCAGATGAGTATGCGAATCGCACCAACAGGGAAAAACCATTTTTCCTTTTGCATCAATCTTCTTAATTGATGATTGCTGACTGACTACTGATGATTGACCAATATCAGCCATTGTCCCAAATTCTGCTATCTTTCCTTTATCAATATATAGATATGCATCTTTGATGGTTTCAAGATTTGCCATTTCCCTGCCTGCAACTTTCAGTTTAGGACTTTTTTCAACCTGAATAAGTTCTTTGATATTTTTTATTAATAATTTCATCATGTTTAAATTAGGCAGTATTTTCTTACTTTATAATATTTAGTTTCCGTCCATAAAGTCAGACAATTTTTGAATTAAAGCACCAAATAACAAAAAACAAATAACAAATAAATTCGAAATATCAATGATCAAAACTTGTTCGTATGAATGTTCAAAACAGCTTTGAATATTGAGATTTCGGTCATTGAGATTTATTTGTATTTTGGTGCTTGTAATTTGTTATTTTTTAAAATTCTTAATACTTAGTTTATAAATAGACTCTATTTAATATGAAACCAGGCAGCAAAATTAATAAAATTAAATGTTATTGCCTATAAGTAAACATCAAACAAATTAATTTCTCTTAAATAATCATCCTTAATAAAGCAACTATTTTCATTGTCTTTTTGTCAATATAAATATATATTAATGTTAATTTTATAATTATTTAAACTTTTAAATATATTTGTAAAAATTTTGATCACATAATTTTATAAGTTAACATAAATAAAAACCTTTAAACAACAAACCATGAAAAATTTATTTACACATTCGTTAAGTGCAGGAGTTATTTCAAAACTTTTTATCCTGATACTAATTACATTTTGCCTGAATGGAATTGCTCAAACATTCTATAAAGATTATCAGGATGGAAAAATCTATGTTAAATTTAAAAATGATGTTACGGTTAATATACCTGTAAACAACGACAGAAGCGTTAATATTGATAATGTGTCTTTTCTTAATGAAATAATAGCAAATTATAATATTACAGCTCTTTCAAGACCTTATGATCTGAATAATGATTTTAAACTTTTAAGAACCTTCCTTATAGAATTCAGCAGTTTTGATAAAGTTGATGAAATCATAACGGAACTTGAACAAAATACTAATTTTGAATATGTTGAGAAAGTGCCGTATCACACAATTGACTTTAAGCCAAACGATACATTATATAATTTTGTTAATGGTCCGGCAAACTGGAACTGGCATTTGGATGTTATCAATGCTGAAATGGCATGGGATATAACCCAGGGATCGGCAGACATCAATGTTGGTATTGTTGACAATGCCGTATGGTCGGAACATCCCGATCTGGAAGATAAGATTATACTTCAAAGAGATACTTATTACAACACCAACAGTTCCGACCCTCCGGGAACCGGCGATTCATCTGCTTGGTCGCATGGTACTCATTGTGCCGGTTTAGCTGCCGGACATACAAATAATAATATTGGAATCGCTTCTATTGGTTATAATGTAAGCATCATTGCTGTTAAAGCTGCCAATAATTCAAATCCAAACGGAATATACGGATTCCCTGGAATACAATGGGCTGCAAATAACGGAGCGCATGTTATCAGTATGTCATGGGGTGGCTCCGGTCATTCACAAACAAACCAAAATATTTGCACTTCCATTTATAATATGGGAGTTGTACTGCTTGCATCGGCAGGTAATGCAAACACAAACAGCCCGCATTATCCTTCAGCATATAATCATGTTATATCAGTTGCATCAACCGACCATGATGACACAAAATCTTCATTTTCAAACTACGGTTATACGATTGATATTTGTGCTCCCGGTGGTTTTTGCAGTCCTGGACCAAGCGGTCTTTTAAGCTCTACTTATGATCATACTGACCTCGGATACTATGATACATTTTATGGTACTTCAATGTCTTGTCCTTTTGCTGCCGGTTTAAGCTGCCTGATACTTTCAATTAATCCTGACCTTACTCCAGATGAAGTTGAAGATATTTTAAAATCAACCTGCGTTGATATTGACGCAATTAATCCTAATTATGCCGGAGAATTAGGTGCAGGACGTATTGATGCTTATGCTGCTGTTATAAGCACACCTTTCTCTCCTGTTGCTGCATTTTCAACAGAAGTTACAACTATTCTTCCTGGAACCAGCATTGACTTTACAGACCTTTCGGAAGGAATACCTGCCAACTGGACATGGACTTTTGAAGGTGGGGACCCAACAAGCTCTTATGTTCAAAATCCAACAGGTATTGAATATACCTCAGCAGGTACTTATGATGTTACTTTAAACGTATCTAATAATTTTGGTACAAATGAGCTGACAATTGAGAATTATATTACAGTTACCAATACACCTTTACCTTATGTTAATTTTAGCGCAAACGATTCAAGTGCTTGTAACAAAGATATTCTGAATTTTTATGACCTGACATTATATGACCCGACAGCATGGGTATGGGAATTTACTCCAAATACAGTAACTTTTGTAAACGGAACAAGTGCAAACACTCAAAATCCTGAAGTACAATTTGATGCTCCCGGTTATTATACTGTTTCATTAAACGCAACAAACACTAATGGCAGCAGTAATGAAACCAAAACCGATTTTATTTTTATTGAAGGTATTGAAATTCCTTTCAGCGAAGATTTTGAAACAGGAGAAACAATATATTTTGTTCTATCTTCAAACGAAAAAGCAGGAATATCAATTGACGGAAGAGCAACAGTACCCGGTTCTTCTTATGGGTTGCATTTTCAGGGAAATACAGCAATTGGCGGATGGTCGGGCGGACCAACAAACACAACTCCGGAACAGGCATGGGTGGATAATGAAGAATTTCATGCACAGGCAACAAATTGCAGTGTGGATGCAACAGGTATTGCAGGAGTGGGATTAACATTTGATTTAAGACAAACTTATGGCATCGGACTAACAAACAGTTGGTTCAGGGTGTTGGTAAACGATGAACAAATTGCCGATATTTACGGTGAATCAAATTTCAATCCCGAAACAAATGAAGACCCGTTTGAAACAAAAATCTTTGACCTGTCAGCTTATGGTAATACTTACTTTACGATTACATTCCAGTCTGCATGTTATTTATCAGATTATTTCTTCACTGAAGGTGATAATGTATTTGTTGATAATATTATGATTTCAAATACAACAAATATTTCAGAGAAAAACATGGGTCCGGTAAATTTAAAATTATACCCTAATCCATCTAAAGATATTCTGAATATTATTATTTCAGGGACTGATGATATTTTTAATCTGTCAATAATAAATACACAGGGACAGGAAGTTTATACTGAAAAATCAGTAAATTTCAGCAACACAAAAAATAAATCAATTGACATTTCAGATTTACCAACAGGTATTTATGTGTTAAGTTTAACGTCTGATAGAAATAAAGTTAACGAAAAGCTAATAATTAAGTAAAGGATAGATAATTAGCATTACAAACGCTAAAATATTCCGCACTTATTACAAACCATAAATCCGCAAACAAAACCAAAACTGCCACGAACCTGCCTGGCGGTAGACAGGTGCACGAATTTAGGTGAATTATTATTAGTTTTTTATTTGTGAATTTGTGGCTTAATAAAACTTTAATATCTTTGCCAAAATTTTTTTAATCAAATTAGTATGAATTATGAAAACAAAAAAATTACTCTTTCTCAGCATCCTCTTCCTTAGCACAATTAGTTTTGCTTTTGCAAAAAATGTAAACCTGAATGATGCAAAAAAAGTTGCTGTAAATTTTTACTATGAAAAAGTGAATCAGTTTATTCAAGCTGTTAATTACAGTGAAGTTAGAATAAAAGATTTATTTGTAAAAAAGGTCAATAATGAAGTTGTTTTTTATGCTTTTGATATGGAAAACGGCGGCTTTGTTATTGTATCGGCAGAAGACGCATTTGTCCCTGTAATAGGATATTCTTATAAAGGTTTTTATCCCAAAGCTGCAGATGGTTTAACCAATTATGGAAGTTATATGGAAAATTATATTGACCAGATAACATTTATAAGAACCAATAATATT
>JAUWKH010000048.1 GCA_030614305.1 Bacteroidota bacterium | reverse complement strand
TATTCAGAGTTAGATCAGGATTTCAAGGTAACTCCTTCTGTTGATCCTGTGAAGTGCAATGGTTGTCAGGTCTGTTTTGTTTCTTGTAGGGACGGAGGGTATCAGGCTATAGAGATGAAAGAAAATTTAGCTGTAATCATTGAAGACAGATGTAGCGGATGCTCTCTTTGTTTTCAGGTTTGCCCCCTAGATGCAATTCAAATGGTAGAAAATTAGGTAGGTTTTAGGGGGAAGATCATGGGGGTACGGAACCTATTTTTGTTACAAATAAGAGTATTATTCGGATTACGTTTTTTCTTGCATAGTTAAGAATATTATAATTACTTTTGCACAAAACGAAATAATTTATTAATAGATAAAATTATAAAATTTCCGTATAATATTACAAAATAAGAGTATTATACTGCAATTTGCAGCTTAATAATATGTTCGATAGAATAAGGATGCATATGATGAAATGGTTTATACGATCATTTATTTTACTTTATCTAATTTGTTGTGGATTCATTGGACATGCACAGGCAGAGAATAAGAAATTCGGTAACTTAGAGGATATAACTGCCAGACATCAGGTAGATATTCTTATTGTTCATGGAGCCGTTATTACAATGGATTGCAACAAATCCATATATCCCGATGGGTATGTTATAATCACGGATAGCGTGATAACTGATGTAGGAGCGTATAGCAAGGCAATCGAATTGGTTAAGGCAAAACAACGCATTGATGCAACTGGAAAGCTTGTTATCCCTGGTCTAATCAATACGCATACGCATGCTGCAATGACATTATTTCGAGGTCTGGCCGATGATTTAGAATTAAATGATTGGCTACAAAACTATATTTGGCCTGCCGAAGCGAAATTTATTAACCCGAAGACTGTACGTCTGGGAACTGAGTTGGCTATCTCAGAAATGCTTCTCTCGGGTACAACGACTTTTAATGATATGTATTTCTTCGAAGATATAGTCGCTCAGACCGCAAAAGCCATGGGCATACGCGTGATGGTTGGAGAATGTCTCTTAAATTTTCCGACTCCCAATTGCAAGACACCAGAGGAAGGACTGAAATATACTGAAGAACTAATTCAAAAGTGGAAAGACGATCCGCTTGTTAGTGTGGCGGTTGCTCCTCACACGCCTTACACTTGTTCTGCCGCTTTGCTCAAATCCGCTCGGGCATTAGCGGACAAATACGGTGTAATGTATCATATTCATTTAGTCGAGACAGCCAAAGAAGTAGATGACTGCCGGAAAAGACACAAGATGACACCTGTGGAATATTTGCGAAATTTGGAAATTTTGAATGAGCGCACCATCGCAGCCCACTGCGTGCACCTCACGAGTCGTGATATCAGTATATTAGCAGAAAGAAAGGTGAAAATAGCCCATAACCCCGGGAGCAACTTAAAATTGGCATCGGGGATTGCTCCGATTATGGATATGCTGAATAAAGGACTGTGTATAGGTCTTGGCACCGATGGCGCTGCAAGCAACAATGATCTGAATATGTTTGAAGAAATTGATCTGACAGCGAAAATACACAAGGTGACAAACTTGGATCCTACTGCGGTGAATGCTTACTCGGTTTTACGTATGGCTACAATTGACGCAGCTAATGTTCTAGGGCTTGGTCATCTAATTGGAAGCTTGGAGAAAGGTAAAATGGCGGATATTTGTTTAATCGATGGGAGAAAGTTTCATTTAGTCCCGTTATACAACCCAATATCACAACTGGTGTATGCGGCGGACGGTTCCGACGTAAGCGACGTTTTAGTAAATGGTCGTATTGTCGTTAGAAACGGACATATTCTTACTTTGAATAAAGAAGATCTGATTAAAAAAGTACAACTACTTGCAGATAAAATAAGAAATAATAGACGTATCGAACAAGGTGCTGCACTTGACACCAAATAGCCTGCCGAAAAATATGGCAGGCTATTTGGCGCAAGTAAGCTTTTCGTTATGTGAAATCAATAAAGACAATAACGACAGAAAATATTCAAGACTAGACTATTGTCTCTCTTGCAAGCAAATAGGCTCAGGAAAACACAAGACATACAGACTTGAAAAATTATGAGGTGAGTATATGACCACAACGCTTTTTACTGGTGCTGGTTTATCGAGAGCAGTTTCAGAAATAGTACAATATCATGCAAATGAAAAAATCAAAATGCCTATGGCCTATGATATGTTTGACAATGTCTCAGCCAAAGAGTATTTGAATGCTACAGAAGAATCATTTCCCAATGCTTACAAAGCTTATGGAAAATTATCAGACTACTTGTTTAAAAAATACAAAAATAGAACACCACACATAAGTTACGAGACAGTTTATTCTGATTTGTGTGAAGAGAAGCAATCTCAAGCTGCAGAACAGTTAGAAGGTATGATTTTTGAACATCTTGGAGGGAATTTTCCACCAATAAGATACGATACTGAAGTACTTCAAACAGTTCGTATTATAAGATCTTTTTTATGTACCCACTCAATAGAAAATATCATCTCTACAAATCCTGATATATTACTTGAAGTAGCGGTTATGGGATCTACGCAGTTTGATAAATACTTTGTTGAAAAACTTGGTATTACAAGTTTAACTATTAAAGACAACTTTCCGGAAGGGCTCCCAGTTCTATCGAAAGAAAAGGGACTACCACAATTAGAATCAATTAACAAATTAGTCAAACTTCACGGTTCTATACTTTTGTTGAAACCCATAAATGATAAGAATAATTATCTCTGGCCAGAGAGATATGTATGGTACAGCGGCGGAGCCCATACAAAATATAAATTAGCTGGTTATAAACTTTGTGTTATTCCTCCCATAAACAAAAAAGATATTTCTTATAAAGAAGAACCATACAAAACTCTTTTTGAAACAATGAAAGAGATTATAGAAGATACGAAGACGTTAATATTTTTTGGTTTCGGATTTAATTTGGAAAATGATAAGAGTTTATCTGCTAAACTTAAGGAAATAATTTCAAAAAATACAAAATTGAAAGTCATTGTATATGATATTACAAGCAAGGTGAAAGAAGAACAATTTAAAGCCAAAACAAGAAGATTTCTAGGTCTTACTTCGCCTGATAAAATCGAGTTTAGAATTAGTAAATTATAGCGAACAAGACAGGATCAGGACGTATGAAACTTGCCATAGAATAGTAAAAAATCCCATAACAAATCACTCCACCTGACCGCTATTCCGCTTCTCTCCATAGCTGCAGGTGAGCTTGGTCGTTATGTTTTAATAAGATGGAGGTAAAATAATATAAGCAGCAAAGAAATATTAGGTCAAGCCATGGACCTTAAACCCGAAGAGCGATTTATGATCATTGATGGTTTGCTGAAGAGCCTTGATGAGCCTGATCAAAAAATTGATGAGATATGGGCGAAAGAAGCATAAAAAAGACTCAAGGCATATAGAGAAGGAAGTCTTAAAGGAATTCCTATGGAGGAAATATTCAAGGATTATTAATGAAAATCATCTTCTCAAAACTATTTGGAGTTTATTTTTCATATAATTTGTTAAACTTACTTCATAAATTTTACTTAATTTATGAAGTTCGATTCAAAAATTTACTATATTTGGTATTAACCTTTATTGATTGGCAAGCCTTTTAATAATAAAATAGAACATTAATTTGGTTACGTTTTTTCTTGTATATTTGAAATATTATACGTATAATTGCAGCTTAATAATATGTTAGTCAGTTTCTGTAATCATTACTTTTTTGAGAGATTTTGTTTATGGGAAAATACAAGAAAATTCTAATCAAAATTTTAAGTGGTTTTTCTGACAAAATATTCTGTTTAGTGATTTGTGTTGGTTATTAAAACGATTGAGGTTTGATGAAAGCAGAAAAGGTGGTCATCATATCTTCACCAGATACGATATTGAAGAAATAATAAATATTCAGCCAAAAGGCAATAAAGCAAAGCCATATCAACTTAAACAGATTCGTAATCTTATTATTAAATATAAGTTGGGAGAAATCAAATATGAATAAGTATGAAATCATTATTTATTGGAGCGATGAGGATGAAACTTTTATTGCAGAAGTTCCTGAATTATCTGGATGCATGGCAGATGGCAAAACATCTCAAGAAGCATTATCTAATGCTGGAATAGTTATCCAGGAATGGATTGAGACAGCAAAAGAGTTAAAACGACCTATACCAAAACCTAAGGGACGGTTGATATATGCATAACATCTGAAACTATCCAGCCGCTGTTCTATCTGATTGGAAATAGCTGGAGCATGATTTTCAGAGTTTTTATTTTATTCGGTGTTTAGTCTCATAATGAAAGCAATTTTGTTAAATCTTCAGCAGGTGAGTTTGGTCGTTATAAAAATAATGTATTAAAATAACAAAATTAATAGCTGGTCTTTTTATTCCCCCTCAATAAAAAACCTCCACGCACAATACCATTCATCAGGATGTTTGTCGGGCGGGCAGCCAATACATTCGGTTTTTATCCTCGTGTCAATTGATTCTGCGAAAGTCGTGTATTCAACCAAACCACCTGATTTGCACGGATAATCATCTAAACCTTTTCGTTTCCTGGCACTTTGAACACGGCAGTCATTCATCTGAAAAACAAAACTATTCGGAGTTTCTTCTGTTACTGATTGTTTGTTTACTGTTGCATACAAACGAAAATTCAATGCTTTTTTTAATCCTTCCAGGCCGGGATTTTCAGGCAGGTTCAAAAAGCGTTTTATTGACCATGCTTCAAAAGGAGAAAATTGTCCCCAGCAAGTGTCATTACATCTTTTTGCATCAAACATGCTTCTTGAAAACTCAACTGCCTGAAACCAGACTCCATCATTTGCCAGCCAGTTTACAGCTACTTTTTCTTTTAACTCATGAAGTTTTTCTTTTGGAAGGTCAAGCAATGGCTTCGGAATATCATCTTCCATTTCAAAACCCAGGGTTTTAGACAATCTTTTCATCTGAATATGATAACTTTTTGAATAAGCTTCCTTGAGTATTTTTTGTGCTTTTTCGCGTCCAAACTGATGTTGCACTTCAGCATACCACATGGCATAATGCATCATAGTACGATGAAAAAAATCAATTATTAATCGTACGGTTTCTTTATGATTCATGTCCTCCTGTGATTTCAAAATTCTTTCCATATTTAAATATATTACGTTTTTAAAAATTAATGATTTAACTAAATATTTTTAATGTCATTTTTACAGCATCATCAAATGCTTTTTTATCAATTTTATATTTAATATTATTTTTATCAAAATAATACAGTAAATTTTTTGTGTCCATATTACCAATCAGTTTATCATCAGCCATAGGGCAACCACCCAAGCCATTGATAACCGTATCAAATCTTCTGCAGCCGGCTTTACAGGCAGCATCTGTTTTCTCGTACCAATCATTGGGTTTGGCATGTAAATGTAACCCAAATTCCACATCAGGAAATTTAGAAATTACCGTTGAAAATACAGCTTTTATTCTTTCCGGAGTAGAATTTCCAAGAATATCCGAAAAAGGAATAATTTGTATCCCAAGCCTGTAAAATATATCAACCCATTTCTCAACTAACTCAATATTCCATACATCTTCATAAGGATTTCCAAAACCCATTGCTATGTAAACTATAAGTTCCTTTTTTGCTTTAATACAAATATTTTTTAAAACTTCGATGGTTTGCAACGAACTTTCAATATCAGAATTAATGTTTCTTTTCAGAAATGTCGGTGAAACCGAAAATGGAAAAATAAGGTATTTTATTTCATCAAAACCGGCAGCAATTTCACCTCCTTTTTTATTAGCAACCAAAACCATTAATTTGGATTTGGTTTTTGACAGATCCAATTTTTTCAAAACTTCTGTAGTATCGCTTAGCTGCGGAATTGCATCGGGTGAAACAAAACTCCCGACATCAACAGCATCAAAACCAACTTTCAATAATAAATTAATATAATCTGCCTTGAGTTGTGTGGGAATAAATTTTCTTAGGCCCTGCATACCATCGCGAGGAGTTTCGATTATTTTCATCTGAATTTTCATTTAAAATATTCGCTGTCTTATTCCGTTTTCATCATGCAACACTCTTTGGTAATTTATATATTAATCCATCTTGCAAACATTCCTGAATATATGAAAAAACAGCTTTTAAATCGTCATTTGATAACCTCGGGTAATTATCAAGAATTTGTTGTTCTGTCCATCCTTGTGCTAATAATCCAATTAAATGATCAATAGATAGTCTTGTATTTTTAATTGTAGGTTTTCCTAATAATACACCTTTGTCTGACACAATATATTCTCTCCAATTAATCATGTTTTATAATATATTTTTTTATTAATTAAATCTTTATTTAATAGTCTCACTGATAACTTATAAGAATTATTTGCTAAATTAGAATAAAATATTAAAACAAAACCTTATTTTTAGCTTATAATGTTCTGAATTTTACCGTCCTGTCAATGTTTTGGGAATTCTGCCATTATTAATTGTTTCCGAACGTAACCTGCGACCGATTATTTTTTCAAATATTTTCCCGATCTCAAGAACTTTGTCAACATCAACACCCACATCAATTCCCATTTCATCCATCATAACAACCATGTCTTCGGTGCAAATCAAACCAACAGTATTAGGGTCTTTATAGTAATAAGCACCTGTGCCGGAAACAGGCACGCCACTGACAAAATTTGCGGGCTGACCACCGATACCTCCTAAACACGATTCATAATTCGTTATTCCTGCCTGCAATGCAGCTAAAACATTTGCCAATCCCCATCCGCGTGTAACATGAAAATGAGCAATATGTTTTTCAGGTTGCGGAATTGCATCCAAAAGCATTGAGAAATATTCATAAACCCTGTCGGGAGATGCAGAACCATCATGGTCGGCATGTTCAATATCATCAGCACCGATATCAAGCCATCGTTGAGTAAATTCTATAGCTTTTTTCATTTCAGTAGGACCTTCTATGGGGCAGCCCCAAATAGTGCTGACTGTACCGTTTACCTTAATACCGGCATCATGGCACATAGGAATATATTTTTCACTCATCTTCCAGTATTCAGCAAGACTTGCACCTGAATTTCTTTTGTGATGTGATTCGCTGGTTGAAACCATTAATAAAACCCTGTCGGGTCCATACCCGTCTTTCTTTGCCTGTATTGCCCTTTCTATTGACCTTTCCCTGATAGTGATTGCTGTGAGAGTTACATCATCAAGCAAATGTTTAACTTTTTTGCTTGTTTGCAAACGTTTCATTAAATCATCGGCATCCTTAAACTGAGGCATCCCTCGTGGATTGCCAAAATTTGTTGTTTCAACATGTTTAAATCCTGCAAGAATTAATTGTTCAAGAACCCAAAGCTTTGCTTCGGTAGGAATAATTTTTTCTTCATGCTGAAAACCGTCTCTAACGGTTATTTCTCCGATTTTTACTTTTTTTGGATAGTTCATAATCACATTTTTCATCTTTATATCTTTACTTTTTAAAAATTTATTTCTGCTAAAATAATTAAATATCTAAAATTAATCTGCATAAATAGTAAAAATTTATTTATAATTGCACTGAAATATTAACAATAATATTATTTTATTCTTTTATAAACCCAAATTTTAAAATAGTGTTTACATTAGAAACAAAGATCAATACCAACTCGGATGAGTTTAAAAAAAACAAAGAAGAATTTCAAAAGATTTTAAAGAAATATAAAGAAATTCATCAAGAAATTATTAAGGGTGGTCCGGAAAAAGCCATAATAAAACATAAAGGAAGAGGGAAGCTGCTTGTCAGGGAAAGAATTGACAAGCTGGTTGATCCTAATACTCCCTTTTTGGAATTATCTCCACTTGCATCTTACAATATTTTTGACAATGGTCATCCTTCAGCAGGGATCGTTACAGGAATAGGCGTAATACACGGAAAAGAAACTATAATTATTGCAAATGATGCAACTGTAAAGGGCGGCACTTACATCAAAGAAACAATAAAAAAACATTTACGGGCACAGGAAATTGCTATGGAAAACCATTTGCCCTGCGTTTATCTGGTTGATTCCGGAGGAGTATTTTTACCTGAACAGGCAAATGTTTTTCCCGACAGAGATCACTTCGGCAGATTCTTTTACAATCAAGCACAGTTATCATCAAAAGGGATTCCCCAAATAGCAATCGTTATGGGCTCATGTACTGCCGGTGGTGCGTATGTTCCTGCAATGAGCGACGAAACAATTATCGTTAAAAAGCAGGGAACAATTTTCCTTGGCGGACCACCATTGGTAAAAGCAGCTACAGGTGAAGTTGTTACACCTGAAGAATTAGGTGGTGCAGAAGTTCATACTTCAATGTCGGGAGTAGCAGACCATTTAGCCGAAAATGACGAACATGCTTTACAAATCTGCAGGAATATATTTGAAAATCTTGAAGTAAATGAAAGGCAAATTTTAGACATTGAAACTATTGAAGAGCCAATTTACGACCCTGAAGAATTATATGGAATAGCACCTATTGATTTCAGAAAAATGATTGACCCTCACGAAGTTATTATGCGAATTGTTGATGGCAGCAAGTTCCACGAATTCAAGGAAAAATACGGCAAAACTCTTATTACAGGTTTTGCCCGTATCATGGGCTTTCCTGTCGGTATTCTGGCAAATAATGGTGTCTTGTTCTCTGAATCTGCTTTAAAAGGAACACATTTTATTGAATTATGTGCAACAAGAAAAATCCCGCTGTTATTCCTGCAAAACATAACAGGATTTATCGTTGGAAAAGATTTCGAAAGAAAAGGTATTGCCAAGGACGGAGCAAAATTGGTTCACGCAGTTGCTAATGCCAATGTCCCTAAATTCACTATAATTTTTGGAGGTTCTTTCGGTGCCGGCAATTACGGAATGGCAGGCCGTGCATACAGTCCCCGTTTATTGTTTATGTGGCCCAATGCAAAAATTTCAGTGATGGGTGGAATGCAGGCAGCCGGTGTTCTGATTACCGTTAAATACGACCAATACAAAGCCATAGGAAAAGAAATGCCTCAGGAAGAAATAGATAACCTCAGAAAAACTATTATGGATAAATACGATCAGGAAGGCTCTGCTTATTTTAGTACTGCCCGCTTGTGGGATGATGGAATAATTGATCCGGTTGATACACGTAAAATAGTTGCAATGGGCATTTCAATGTCATTGAATAATAAATTTCCTGAACAAAAATTCGGTGTATTCAGGATGTAAAAGATAAGACATGAAATCATATCAGAATATTGAATTTGAATTAATAGAAAATATCGGCACTGTATGGCTAAACCGACCTGAAAAACACAATGCTATGAACGCCGAAATGATAGCTGAAATTATTGATTGTTTTTTTGAAATCAATAATATGCCTGAAGTACGAGTAATATTACTCAGGGGGCGGGGAAAATCATTTTGTGCCG
>JAUWKH010000259.1 GCA_030614305.1 Bacteroidota bacterium | reverse complement strand
GAATAATCAAGATTTAATATCTCGCATGCACGTTTGGAAACATAACGGTGGCTTGTTCCGTGAAATCCATATTTTCTGATCCCGTATTTTTTGTATAAGGTATAAGGAATAGCATACATAAAAGCATGTTCAGGCATAGATTGGTGAAAAGCCGTATCAAATACACCTACTTGCGGAACATCTGGTAATAAACCTTTCATGGAGTAAATGCCTTTAAGATTGAGAGGGTTATGTAAGGGAGCCAAATCAATACATTCCTCCATTTTTTTTATTACCTCGTCAGTTATCAAAACACTTGATTTAAATTTTTCGCCACCATGTACAAGCCTATGACCAACAGCATTAATCTCATCAAAGCCGGAAATGCTTCCGTGTTTTTTATTTATTAACATTTCCAAAATATATTTAATACCAACTTGATGGTCAGGTATTTCGACTTCTAATTTTATTTTATCTCCATCGTTTCTTTCATTTTTTAAAAAAGAGCCGTCTAATCCGATTCTTTCAACAATACCTTTTGTTAATAATTCTTCATGTTCAATTTCAAATAGTTGATACTTTATTGAAGAACTTCCACAATTTAAAATCAATATTTTCATGTTAAGTTGTTAAAATATAAATATCTAATTATTTTACCGGCTTTATTCTGTAATTAAAAAATTATTATATCTTTGCTTTTTTTTTAACCTGACCTATTCATAAACTTTTGTTATATTAACGCTGTCAGGTTTTTTCCCGAAGGGATGCGTATGTACAGGCCCTCACGGGTTTTTTGAAACCTGACAGCGTTTGCACAACCTGTCAGCGTTTAATAATAAGCCGTGAATTATTCAGGTTATAAACGGCACAAAGTTAACTAAGAAACTAAATAAAAATTAATATTATTAAAAATTAAAAAAATAAAAAATTATGACAAACAAAATCAGCAGCTTAAGTGAATATCTTGAGAAATACAAGGAAAGTGTAGCCGAAACTGACACTTTCTGGGGCAATATAGCAGAAGATTACTATTGGCACAAAAAATGGGACAAAGTGCTGGAATGGAACTTTGAAGAACCAAATGTAAATTGGTTTGTAAATGGAAAATTAAACATCACCGAAAACATTTTTGAAAGAAACATGTTTTTGAGAAAAGATCAGGCAGCTATTATCTGGGAACCAAATGATCCTAATGATGATACTGTTACATTAACTTATGGTGAATTATACGAAAAAGTATGTCAATTTGCTAATGCCTTATTAAAATTAGGTATTAAAAAAGGCGACAGAGTAACTATTTATTTACCAATGATTCCTGAGCTTGCAATTGCCATGTTAGCTTGTGCCAGAATCGGAGCTATACATTCAATTGTATTTGCAGGCTTTTCAGCTAATGCTTTAGCTGACCGTATTATTGACGGCACTTCAAATATTGTTATAACTTCCGATGGTGGATATAGAGGCACAAAGAATATTCCTATCAAAGGTATTGTTGACGAAGCATTAGAATCATGCCCTACTGTTAAAAAATGTATCGTTTGTAAAAGAACAGGCGAAGATGTTAATATGCAGGAAGGCAGAGATATTTGGTGGCACGATGCAATTAAAGGAGTAAGCACTGAAAATAAAGCTGAAGTAATGGACTCAGAAGATACTCTTTTTATTCTTTACACATCAGGTTCAACAGGCAAACCTAAAGGTGTGCAGCATAGTATTGCCGGTTATATGATATTTGCAGAATATACTTTCAAAAATGTATTCCAATATAGTGATGGTGATATTTTTTGGTGTACTGCTGATATTGGTTGGGTAACAGGACATTCGTATATTGTTTATGGACCACTATTGGCTGGAGCTACCACAATTATGTTTGAAGGTATTCCAACATGGCCTGATGCAGGAAGATTCTGGGATGTTGTAGATAAATATAAAGTAAATCAATTTTATACTGCTCCGACAGCTATCCGTGCTTTAGTAGCACAAGGAAATGAGTTTGTTACAAGCAAAGATCTTAGTTCTCTTAAAGTTCTTGGTACAGTTGGTGAGCCAATTAACGAAGAAGCATGGCGCTGGTATCACGATCTTGTTGGAAAAGGAAGATGCCCGATTGTTGATACATGGTGGCAAACCGAAACCGGTGGAATTATGATAACTCCACTTGCCGGTATTACTCCAACAAAACCTTCATTTGCTACATTGCCGTTACCGGGTGTTCAACCAATTCTGGTTGACCAAGAAGGTAAAGAATTGAAAGGTAATAGTGTTGAAGGTAACTTATGTATTAAATTCCCTTGGCCCGGTATGATCAGATCAACTTATGGTGATCACGAAAGATGTCGTCAGACTTATTTCGCTTCATACAAAGGATTATATTTTACCGGTGATGGTGCAAAACGTGACGAAGAAGGATATTACAGAATTATTGGTAGAGTTGATGATGTGATCAATGTTTCAGGTCACAGAATTGGTACTGCCGAAGTAGAAGATGCTATTAACCAGCATCCAAAAGTAAATGAATCTGCAGTAGTTGGTTATCCTCACGCAATTAAAGGTTCGGGAATATATGCTTATGTAATTTGTGATGAACTTTCTGATGCTGAAGCTGCAAATATCGAAGCAGAGATCAGAGCAACAGTTACAAAACAAATCGGACCAATTGCTAAGCCTGACATGATTCAGTTAGTAAGCGGATTGCCCAAAACCCGTTCAGGTAAGATCATGAGAAGGATTTTACGTAAGATCGGTGAAGGTGATGCCAGTAATCTCGGTGATACCTCAACATTACTTGACCCGGGTGTTGTTGATGAAATTATTGAAGGTGCAAAAGTTGAAGTAAAACGATAATGCTATTTATCTGATATACTTTAAAAAGACATTTTATGCTTAACACGGCATAAAGTGTCTTTTTTACATTATATATAAATTATTAATTAAAAAATATCAATTTATGGAAAATAAAAAAGTAATGAAAAGGGGCTTTGTAATTCTCGGAGCTATCCTGATACAATTAGCTCTTGGTGCAATTTACGCATGGTCGGTTTTTACACCTGATTTAAAAGCAGCAGGTTGGAGTAAACTTGATACACAAATTGTTTTTTCTGTAGGACTTGCAGCATTTGCAGTATTTATGGTTTTTGCAGGAAAAAAATTAAATACCTGGGGTCCAAAAAAACTTGCTATTATTGGCGGGATAACTCTTGGACTGGGATATGCTCTTGCAGGATTATTCGGAGGCACGAATTTTTGGGCAATAGTACTTTTAATAGGATTAGTAGGTGGAGCAGGAATCGGTTTTGCTTATGTTGTCCCGATTGCTGTTGGTATGAGATGGTTCCCCGACAAAAAAGGAATGATAACCGGACTGGCAGTAGCGGGATTCGGTTTTGGAGCTAT
>JAUWKH010000244.1 GCA_030614305.1 Bacteroidota bacterium | reverse complement strand
TTCCAACATCTTCCGAAATAGTAGGACTGGCTTCACCTGTTCATCTGAATATTGATTCTACAATTATTTACATGGAAGATTATTTTAATGATGTTTCTTTAATTGATTCGGTTTTTTTAATTGATGATAAAATTTCATTATCATCCGATAAAAAAGAACTTCTGATTATAACAGATAGTAATACGCCACCTTTGATGGAATTAAAAGTATGGTTTGGCGATACTTCATATTCAATTCTTGTTGAAAAATCACGGAAAAAGAAGGTTAATTTAATTTTTAATCCAAAAGGAAAAAATTATAAGAAGATACAACTGGCAGGTGAAATGAACGGATGGAATCCAACAGCCACTTTTTTGAAATTTAATGATAATATATGGCAAACTGAACTATTGTTAAACCCCGGCGAATATCAATACAAACTTGTTGTTGATGACAACTGGATTCTTGACCCTGCAAATCCTGATTCGGTTGATAATAATATCGGGGGTTACAATTCGCTGCTGACTGTCGGAAAGGCAAATGTTGAAAACACTCCTGTTTTATTCACAAAAAAAGCAGGAATAAAAAAAATTAAGATTGGATTTAAAAATGATATAACAGGGGTTTTTATTTTCTGGCAAAATTACAACTTGCCCTGCAATTATATAAAAATTAAATCCGATATAATTGACATCAAAATACCTGAAGAGGCAAAAAAATATGAACGTTCATACATCAGGGTTTGGGCTTATAATAATAAGGATGGTGTTTCAAATGATATATTGATCCCATTAATTAATGGGAAGGTTTTGGACAATCTATCAGAATTAAAAAGGGAAGATTTTCATGCAGCAATCATTTATAATGTTTTTGTTGACCGGTTTTACAATGGTAATCCTGAAAATGACGAACCCCTTGATGACCCGGAAGTCCTGCCCAAAGCAAATTATTTCGGAGGAGATATTGCAGGGGTAACACAAAAAATCAAAGATGGCTACTTTACTGAACTTGGAATAAACACAATCTGGATATCGCCGCTTGTTCAGAATCCCAAAAAAGCTTATGGACTCTGGCCTGAGCCGCGCACTAAATTCTCAGGTTATCATGGTTATTGGCCTATTTCTTTTACTCAGATAGATTATCGTTTCGGTACTGCCGGCGAACTTAAGGAAATGGTAACAGAAGCACATGCAAGGGGCTTGAATGTTCTGCTTGATTTTGTTGCAAATCATGTACACGAAGATCATCCGGTTTATCAGGCACATCCCGATTGGGCTACTAATTTATATCTGCCTGACGGAACTTTAAATACTGAAAAATGGGACGAACACCGCCTTACAACCTGGTTTGATACTTTCTTGCCAACACTTGACCTTTCAAAACCCGAAGTCGTTGAAATGCTGACCGATTCTGCCGTCTTCTGGATTAAAGAATATAATCTGGATGGATTTCGCCATGATGCAACAAAACACATCCCTGAAATTTTTTGGCGAACATTAACTAAAAAACTTAAAGAGCAGGTGATGATACCCCAAAATAAATTGCTTTATCAGATTGGTGAAACTTATGGCAATCCTGAATTGATAAGCAGTTACGTAAATTCCGGCGAATTGGATGCACAGTTTGATTTTAATGTTTATGATGATGCTGTTGCGGTTTTTGCCAGAGATAATGAATCTTTCACAAGACTTAATAATTCTATTAAGGAAAGTTTTACTTATTACGGAAATCATAATCTGATGGGTTATATTACAGATAATCAGGACAGGGCAAGATTTATTTCTTATGCAGGCGGTGCGATTGAATTTGATGAGGATACAAAACTTGCTGGATGGACGCGGGAGATTGGGGTCGGTAACCATGTCGCGTATAAAAAATTATCTTCTTTAACTGCCTTTATAATGACAATTCCGGGAATTCCCATTATTTATTTTGGCGATGAAATTGGCGATCCGGGTGGCAATGACCCTGATAACAGAAGAATGATGCGTTTTGAGAATCTGAAAAAAGAAGAAATCAAGGTTAAAGAAACTGCCATGAAACTTATTAAACTCAGAAAAGAAAATCTTCCTTTAATTTTCGGCGATTTTGAAACCCTAAAAGTTTCTGAAAATATTTATGCTTTTGCAAGAACATATTTTGATAAAATTGCAATTGTGGTTTTTAATAAAAATTCTTCTGCAAAAAATATCATATTTAATATTCCCGAAAGATTCGCAAATGTTGAACTTAAAGCAAACTTCGGCTCAAAATTTAATCTTGAAAATAATAAATCCATTCGGACAAGTTTAGAAATTAATATTGAAGGTAATTCATTTGAGATTTTAACAAATTAATATAATCATGAAAAAATCAGTTAAGTTTATTTCAGATAGCTTTAAATTAGCTGCATTATTTGTACTTGCAATATTTTTGATCGCTTCATGCAAAAATCAACCGGCAGAAACCAAAACCAAAGAAAATATGAAAAGTAGTGTGATTCATCCCGATTGGAGCAAAAATGCAAATATTTACGAAGTGAATATCAGGCAATATACTCCTGAAGGAACTTTTAAGGAACTTGAAAAACATCTGCCCCGGCTTAAGCAAATGGGTGTTGATATTTTATGGTTAATGCCTGTTCACCCTGTTGGCGAAAAAAACCGCAAAGGAACGCTCGGCAGCTATTATTCCGTAAAAGATTATAAAGATGTTAATCCTGAATTCGGGACAATGGAAGATTTCAAATCGTTAGTTGATAAAGCTCACGAACTTGGAATGTATGTAATAATTGACTGGGTGGCAAATCATAGTGCCTGGGATAATCAAATGATTATTGACCATCCTGAATGGTACACTAAAGATTCTCTTGGAAATTTTGTTTCTCCTTATGACTGGACAGATGTTGCTGATTTAAATTATGAAAATCCTGAACTCAGAAAATACATGACTAATGCTTTAAAATTCTGGATTGAAGAATCTGATATTGACGGATACAGATGTGATGTAGCAGGGATGGTTCCTTGTGATTTCTGGGATAGTGTAAGATATGAACTGGATAAAATCAAACCGGTATTTATGCTTGCTGAAGCCGAAGAGCCAATACATCATAAAAATGCCTTTGACATGTCTTATGGATGGAACCTACATCACATTATGAATGAAATTGCAAATGGAAATAAAAATGCTAACGATATTGAATCTTATTTCAAAAAGAACAACTTATCTTATCCACAAAATGCTTACAGGATGTACTTTACTTCTAATCATGATGAAAACTCATGGAACGGTACGGTGTATGAAAGAATGGGTGATGCAGCCGAAACATTTGCAGCCCTCTGTGCAACTGTTCCCGGAACGCCCTTGATCTATAGCGGACAAGAAGCAGCTTTAAACAAACGCCTTGAATTTTTTGAAAAAGATACAATTGATTGGAAAAATTATGAACTGGCTGACTTTTACACAACGCTCCTTAAATTAAAAAAGAATAACAAAGCATTATGGAATGGCAAACAAGGTGGCAACATGATTCGTGTCAGAACATCCAACGATAAAGCAGTGTTTGCTTTTGTAAGAACCAGGGACAACGATAAAGTTTTTG
>JAUWKH010000054.1 GCA_030614305.1 Bacteroidota bacterium | reverse complement strand
CATCCTGATACATTTCAACTAACTGAGGCCAGGTAACATTAACATCTGCATAAGGTCCGTTCGGGTCGTGACAGTCAACCGTTCCTCCCTGAGAAAATGAGAATATTGAAGAACTCATCTTGAAATAAATATCATTGCCGCAACCGTCAGTATATTTTAATCCGGGATAATAAACACTCTGAACTGTTCCACTGTTTAAAAATGGATATGCATGTGTATAAATATCTTTTGCACCGTCGTCAAGGTGCATGCCAAACGAAAAATCCTTGTTATATTTTAACGGAGTCTTTGTTACTGAAAAAGTTGAAGGTGGACTAACAAAAGTAACAATTACACTGTCTATACCAACTTGCTGTGAATATAAAAGCAATGCAGGGCAAAGCGTTAATATTAATGTTAGAAATAATATCAGATTAGCACCACGCTTCAGCGTGGTGAACAAATATTCAAATCTATTAGTCAGTCCGCTTTTAGCGGGCTTTATTTTTAAATATTTAATCATCAATAATTCCATATTTCATAAACATTCTATTTATTTTTTTTGAAAATATCTGTAATCATAGTTAATAAAAGAAGGGTAAGGAGTGCTTCTTTTGTTTCTTTTTGATTTTTGTTGAATATTAAAAATATAACCTAATGAAATTTCATTTGTTCCGGAAAAATAATTTGTATATCCCCCTACTGAAAATTCATAGGTATAGCTTAAAACCAAACCTTCAAGTATTTCACCTCCTGCGCTTAATCCCATTATTGAGGTATTTCTGTATGTGAGCCCCAACCAATATTTATTTAAGTATTTTACAAGTGACGAAATATCATAACATGATATATTGTTTTTCGTTGACCTGAAAACAAAAATCGGTTGAATTTGCCAGTCTTGGTTTAACATAAATCGGTATGAAGCATGAACATAAAATTCCCGTTCAATGATCATTAAATTATTTTCACTACCTATCCCATATTTATTTTTATTAAGAAAAAGGAAAGGAATAACAATACCAACGTCAAAATTTTTAGTACGATAAAGAGCACTTGCTCCTGCGTTAAATCCCGTACCTACTAATTTTTGCTTATTTACGATTAGGGGATCATCAGGGTCGGGAACGTTAATATTAAGCAGGTTAATTGTGTTTTGGCGGGCACTTCCCCACAAACTAAAACCTATAAATTGATTGGTAGAAATTTGAAGCTGATAAGTATAACTTAATGAAACATAAAAATTCTTAAAAATATCCGTTTGATCACTTATTACATTGCCTCCTAACCATGCCTTTTCAGATAAAGGCATGGTAATGTTTGCAAAGCTGGTTTTTGGAGTGCCTGAAATACCTGCCCATTGCCGCCTGAATCCGATAAAAACTTCTGATCTGCCGTTATATCCTGCATATGCAGGTGATAATGCGTATTTATTTACTAAATATTGATTTGTTACAGGAAGTTGCTGTGCATTAATATAGTAACTCAAGCTTATAAAAATTACAAAAAAAAGTATAATTAAAATTTTAGATCGCATAATGTATTAATTCCTGAATTACACTAATCAAATTACCTCAATATATTCACTGTTCCTTTATGTGTCTCTTCGTCCATGCATTTATAAATAAAATAATATGTTCCTTCCTGCAATGGATTTTCATTATAAGTCCCATACCAGTTATTCTGATAACTTGAACTTGAAAACACCTCGTTTCCCCATCTGTTATAAATATAAACGCTGCAAGGTCCAATATCGGTAAGGTTATAAATTTTCCAATAATCGTTAAAACCATCTCCATTGGGAGTTATTAAATTCATATAGCCGGTACGTTTTTTAATAAGAACTTCTACTGTTTTTGTATTTGAACAACCGTTTTTAAAAACCTCAACAGTATAATAACCTGCTTGATAAACAGTTATTGAATATGCTGTTTCTCCGGTCGACCATAAAACATTATCATAGCTTCCTGTTAATTTGAATGTTACACTTTTCCCTTCATATATTGCTGTGTCACCAATTATTTCAAGCGTGATTTCCGGGATAGGATAAACCTGAATACTTTTAGAAATACTGTCGGAACAACCGAAATCTGATATTACCTTAAGACTTACAATGAATGTGCCTGTAGAATTATAGAAATGACCTGGATTTTCAAGATAAGATTGTTGTGTTCCGTCACCAAAATCCCAGATATAATTTTCAATGCTGCCAATTTCAATGAATGATTCATTTATAAAGCTTGTATTATCTCCAAAACAGGCATTTTTAGCGGTAAAATCAGCAAAGGGAAACGAGCCTACTTCAACCTGTTTGTAAATTGCTTTTGAACTTCCCGTTTCAGTAATTATTCTTAAACCTACATTATGTATTCCTATTGCAGGAAATAAATGCTTTACAGTATCTCCTGAGGCATCATTAAAAATACCGTTACCAACTAAATCCCAATCCGTGCTAATAATACTGTCGCTGCTGCTCGAAATACTTATTAACAATGTACTATCGCCAAAACATGTTTCAGTATAAGTGAAATCTACATATTGAGCAACAGCAGTAATTGAAAAAAAGTGAAATAAAATAATTGAAAATATTATGTTTATTTTTCGGATTGATAATGTTATTGGTTGTTGGGTAAACATTTTAAAATTCAATTAATAAATATAGACAAAGATAATAAAGTTAATTGATAAGATTTTTTTTATAATAGAAAAAAATAAATGAGTTTTCAACATTTGTTATACTGATTTTATTCTTATCTGCGAAATTTAACTCACGTAACAATCAGATTTGTAATAAGATTCTGTCTTGAGTTTTTGCAAAATATAATGCGTTTAGTATAAATAATAATATTCTGTTTCAAAACACGATGTCTGATTATGTATTAGATGGTTGAAAGGAGAAAGTTCGGGAATTTTTTTATTGTTGAGTTTGGTTTAACAATAATTTTATAAATTTGCAGCAATAATTGCCCGATGGTGTAACTGGCAACACGTCTGACTCTGGATCAGAAGAGTCCAGGTTCGAACCCTGGTCGGGCAACATTACACAAAAGCCTTCACTTAAAATACTGGGGAAGGCTTTTTGTTTTTGTTATAAAAATTATAGGTATGAAAAACATCTTAAGCTTTTTAAAGAAACTCGTGATATTCTATGGAATTTATGTTCCATTGATCTGTGTTGTAATATTTACGATTATGGATATTAATACAGGCAATGCACGGGATTGGAATAAATATCTATTATCAAATTTACTGGTTATCGGTCTTGGATGCCAGATGGTTTTTTTCGGGTTTGGACATCTCTTTTACGGAGACAAGATTGCAGAATTTATTGGTTGGGAAAAAGGGAGCCCGTTTCAGTATGAAGTAGGTTTTGCCGGAGTGGCAATGGGGGTTTTAGGGATTCTTTGTGACTGGTATACCGGTTTGTTCTGGCTGTCTACCATCATTGTTAGTTCCATCTACTTATGGGGATGCGTATCAGGTCATATTCGGGATATGGTTAAGAATATGCTTATGCCGGTAGCATTGATCATTTTGTATGTACTATATTAATAAATCTGTTGATAACCTTACAAAGAACAGCACGGTTTTGTAATACGCCGGTAGAAGTAATTTGTAAGCGGAGGTGGAGGACGATGGAGTTCCCTCTCTCGCCTAAAGCGAGATTGGGATGACACTTGCAATTCACAAGCTTTTATTTTTAACCCTTGAAAAGTTTCTTAATACTTTTGTCAACTTCCGTTTGTAAATATTCGTCAAGTTGTCCAAGTTCTCTTTTAATTAATTCTTTAGGAATTGTTACCGCTTTATGAATTTTTATTACAGAATCAACAGTCAGTCCTGTTTTTTTGAAACTTATGTCTTTCTTTTAGAGAGTATATTTCTTCTTCATCTTTAAGAAAATCAAATGCCGGATTGTTGGAAATATAAGTTAACCATAACTTTTCATTGTCCAATTCATTTTCTTCTTGCATTAATATTATTACTCTAACTTTTTTTTCTCGTGTTCGTAAAGGATTGTCAAGGCGCAAAAGACCCTTTTTGTCAATTCTACCTGTTGTTTCTATTGCTCTCATAATGTTTCGTTTTAAATATTTTACAAATTTACGAAAATTAATGTTTATAACATTGTCAAGAATTCGTTTTTAAATACACTATAGCGTTGTTGTATGTATTGTAAGGTTCTTATAATTCGTTCAATTCGATGATAAACTTTTACGATTGATTTTTTCAATGTGAAATTGTGTAAATAAATAAAATTATCAATTTTTATGGTAATGAACGATTTGTATCCGGTAATGAACGAAAATAATTAATTATGGTTGGCGGTAAAATTGGGATTGGTTGACGGTTTGTATTGGTTGGTTCGGTTGGTTTGGTTGGTTGTGCACGTAGAGACGCACGGCCGTGCGTCTCTACCGCACAACCCATCCTACCGTGCAAACCATCATACGGCACAAACCACCCGTCTCATGCAGAACCATCCATTCTGTATAAACCGTAAAACTGTTTAAATCGGGTATTTTTTAAAAATTCAATTATTTAAATACACAAAAAACCTCTTGCATAATTATATCATTTACAAGAGGTTGTCTTAATTTTTTGAGGTCTCGAGCGGATTCGAACCGCTGTAAATGGTTTTGCAGACCACTGCCTAAGCCACTCGGCCACGAGACCATTTTAATTTTGGGAGTACAAAGATACGAAAAATATTGCTTTAAACAAGAAAATATATTGCAAATTCATTTATACCTTAGCCATCATCAAAAACATTCCATTTCTATAATATCATCAAATGAAATTATTTCAATTTTTTTACTGTCTTTTCTATGAGAGAAATGGAATGTTTTACAAAAGAGACAATGTAAGACTTACACTGTTTATTTTCCCTCCAAGCGGAGGATTCATTTTGGAAATTCTTACCTTAATACTGTTTATTTTCGGAAACTCTTTTTTAACAGCTTTAAGAATACGCCTTCCAACATGTTCAAGCAATTTAGATTTGATTGCCATTTCTTTTTTTACAAGTAAATAAACGGTTTGATAATTTATGGTTTTGGTAAGTTTATCAGTTTCTTCGGCTTCTATTGTGTCTGCCTCAATATAAAGATCAACAAGGAATTTTGTACCTATAATCTGTTCTTCCTTAAAACAGCCATGATAGGCAAAAAATTCCATTCCTTTGATTGTAATCAGTGACATTGCTTGCTTTTTTGATGTTAAATTTAATAAAGCTTTATTTTATTATGTTAACCAGTCCTGCTTCAATTCTTGTAATTACCTCATTTTTACCTAATAATTCCATTATATTGAACAAAGCCGGTCCTTTTGCAGAACCAACTAATGTTAATCGTAATACATTCAACACCTGCCCCATGTTCAATTCATTTTTAAGAATGTAATCTTTTACGTTTTTCTCAGTATTTTCAACATTGAATGGTTCGGACTTATTTAGAATATCAATAATATCTTTTAGAACATCCGGTGTATTTTCCTTCCATCTTTTTTTAATTACTTTAGGGTCATATTCAGTAGGGGCTTCAAAAAAGAAATAAGATTGATCACAGAACTCTGAAACAAAATTTACTCTTTCTTTTGTCAAAGCACAGATGTTTTTAATATAATTCAAGTCTGCATCTATACCTTTTTCTTTCAATATTGATTGAAATAATTCAGCTAATTCATCATCACTTTTTTTTATAAGATATTGATGATTATACCATTTTGCTTTTTCAGGATCAAATCTGGAGCCTGACTTTCCTATTCTTTCCAAAGAAAATGATTTGATCAATTCGTTCAAAGAAAAAATTTCCTGCTCTGTTCCGGGATTCCATCCCAAAAAAGCAAGAATATTTATAAATGCTTCGGGAAAATATCCTGTTTCACGAAAACCGGAAAAAACTTCTTTTGTAACGGGATTTATCCATTGCAAAGGAAATACCGGAAATCCCAACCTGTCGCCATCACGTTTACTTAATTTTCCTTTGCCATCCGGTTTTAAAGTAAGGGGCATGTGAGCAAATTCGGGCATTTCGCTCTCCCAGCCAAAAGCTTTGTATAATAAAACATGAAGCGGTGTAGAGGGCAGCCATTCCTCACCCCTGATAACATGTGATATTTTCATAAGATGGTCATCAACAATATTTGCAAGATGATAGGTTGGCATTCCATCTGATTTAAAAAGCACCTTATCATCTAATTCCGAAGTGTTAACAATAACCTTCCCGCGAATTAGATCATTAACTGTAACCTCCTCATTTTCTGGCATCTTAAAACGGATTACATAGGGTTCGCCCGATTCTAAACGCTGTTTAACTTCTTTATTAGTTAATGAAAGGGAATTTTTCATTGAACCTCTTGTAATAGAATTATATTGTTGTGTTGAAGATTTTTCAGCTTTTAAGCGAATACGCATTTGCTCTAAATCGTCAGGGGTGTCAAAGGCATAATATGCATCACAATTTTCAACGAGTTGTTTGGCATATTTCCTGTAAATGTCCTTTCTTTCCGATTGGCGATAAGGCTCATATAATCCGCCAACAGTTATGCCTTCATCAATTTTTATGTTGCACCATTTAAGCGATTCGATAATATATTCTTCAGCCCCCGGAACGTATCTTGCCTGATCAGTATCTTCTATTCTTAAAATGAAATCACCATTGTTTTTTTTGGCAAATAAATAATTAAATAATGCAGTTCTTAATCCTCCAATATGCAAGGGTCCGGTAGGGCTTGGTGCAAATCTTACTCTTACTTTTCCGTAATCCATGTTTCACGTGTTTTATAAAAATGCAAATATAAGAGTTAAATGGAATATTATTTTTTTATAAATTTTTTAATCATGACATTTTTACCATCGGAAACATTGATAAAATAAATTCCTTTTTCAAAATTTGAAGTATTAAGATTGATATTTTTTGCCCTGAAAACTTTTTCAAAAACTATTTTTCCTGAAATATCAAAAATAGTAATCTGCCTTTTAATTATATTAATTTTGGTAAAACATATATTTATTTGATCAGTACAGGGATTGGGAGATAAAATAAAATAAACAGGATTATCAATTTCTTCAATGCCGTGATATATGCTATTAACTTTTTTAAGAACCCAATTTCCCGGATCAACTGCAATTGAATCAATAGATTTTGTAATTGGGATAGTATAATTGTTTACATTATTTGTTTGATTTAAAAAAATAGAAGTATCTGTGCCGTCATTAAAATATAATTTGTATTCCATGAGCATTTTAAATAAAGGAGTTATTTCTGTTGAAGTTGTTTGATAAGATGTTAAATCAAAAATGCTGTCTGACTGATTCCAGGCAATATCATAAATTGGATATCCTTCACCAAAATACCATTGATTGAAAAAGTAAGTAAAATTAATACCTGTAGTATTTTCAAGAACAGATTTAAAATCCATGCCCGTAGCGGTACTGTCAAAAAACTGTTCCTGAAAATCCTTTAAAACCTGAAAGAACAAGTCATTATCCTGTAATTCAAAGCGTATCATATGTACTATGCATGCACCTTTGGCATAAGAAAGCCTACCATCAAATATCCTCATAAAATTTTCAGGAGAAATTAATTCGGGAGGAATATAAATGCTTCCGCCGGGCTGAGACAAAACGTTATTATGAGCTTGTTCCAGCCATATTTGTGGCCACTCGCCACCTGCAATAAATTCATGTGCCAGATAATCGGAATAAGTGGCAAATCCTTCATTTATCCAAATATCACTCCATGTAGCACATGTAACATTATCGCCAAACCACATGTGACCTAATTCATGAGCAACTATTCCAAAACCAAATCCCCCGATTGTAGTCATGGTTTGATGCTCCATTCCACCGCCCATTTCTGTTAAACAATGTCCGTATTTTTCTTTATAAAAAGGATAAGTACCATAAAGATCGGAAAACAACTCTAAAAATTCAATAGTACGGTCAATTCCGGTTTTATAATTTTCAAGACAACCGGGAGTATCATATATATAATTTTGTATCAGGATTGAATCGCCGTTAAGGTCTTCGGGCTTGGCATAAATGCTATAATCCTGATACTCAGAAACAGAAAAAGAAATTAAATAATAATCAATAGGATAAAAGGATTTCCATTCGTATCTTACTTTATTATCCTGCATTGGAGTAATAGCTGTAAGCAAACCCTGAGAGCCGGCTTTATTGTTTTCAGATGTAGTTAGAAAAACATATACTGAGTCGGCTTTGTCGCTTAAAACCTGCTTGCATGGCCACCAAAGTTTTGCATTAAATGGTTCGGAAAGTGTCCATGTAACATTTTTCTCCCAAACTGTTGATGAGTCGGTAAATACTCCTGAAAAATAACTCGGAGGAGGAGGCAATCCGTGATAATAGATGTTAGCAGATATTAAATCACCTTGAACTAATTGTAAAACAGGTACAAAAACATTATCTTCAGAACGAGTAAAACTTAGACTATTTCCATTAAAAACTACTGAATCTATCGTTAATTCATCAACAAGTTCAAAAACAAAAGTATCCATAATCTCCACATGTACTATTGCATTAATTGTAACATTACCTGAAATATAGGTTGTGTTGTTTTCAACATTAATATCAAGAAAATAAAAATTTACGTCATAGCAATGAACCAAATCGCTTTGTCCGGTACTTTGAAATTTATAATTATTTTGAAAATAATTGTTGTAGGAACAGGTGGTTACCATTCCGTAATCGTTGATTTTTTGTGAAAAAACCTGTATTGAAGAAAACAGAAATATATATAAGATGATTAATTTTTTCATTTCTTTTATTTTGTATTTTTACTAAGAAGCAGTATAAGTTAGTATCTTTGTCAAAGTTAGTAAAAAATAATTAATAATTCAAAACGTTTCTAATTTAGTAAACTCCTTAACCTGATTAATTCATAAGTTTTTCGTCATGAGAAGTCAAAATACAAAGAGTAAAGGTGAGCGCAGATTTTTGACTCACAGGAATAGCCTTAGCTATTTCGAGAATCAAAAATCGAGCATTGCCT
>JAUWKH010000304.1 GCA_030614305.1 Bacteroidota bacterium | reverse complement strand
GTTATGGTTGGCGTAGGCTAATGAAAAATTAATGTCAGAATTATTTTTAAATTGTTTATTATATGATAACTCTGCTTCGTACCTGTCAGTAGTAATACATTCGGTTCCATCAGTAAGTGGATTTTTAAAATAATCATCAGTCATTGTTCCACCCTGTCTTTTTTCATTCAGATATCTTCCCCTTATAATAAGTTTATCATTTTTTGAGAACAAGTCATTTATATACAATCCAAATCCTGCATTATTGAGATTAGAAGAAACCCTGTCAGAAATTCCATCTTTGTTTTTAACTTCGTCATGTGTCAGTCCGTCTGATGTTTCATCAATCGCATCACCTGTAAGTTTTTGAGCAAAAACATTTAACCCAATATTACCTTTCTCATTTCTTATTGATGATGATATATCGTATTTATTGGTATTATGATTACCAAATTGCAATCCTACTTTAGTTGAAGGTGTAAATGAAGGTTCTTTTGTTATAATGTTTATTGCCCCGGCAACAGCACTACTTCCATAAAGTGCTGAACCCGCTCCTTTAATAATCTCAACTCTATCAATATCGTTTGTGCTAATTTGTTGCAGACCATAAACTCCTGCCAAACCCGAATACATTGGCTGTCCGTTTATTAAAACCTGTGTATGTTCTGCTCCTAAACCCTGCATTCTAATCATTGAGAAATCACAAAATTGACATTGTTTTTCGACTCTTATTCCGGGTATACCTTCCAGAACTTCAAAAAGATTATTAGCATTTTTTGTCTCAATAGCTCTAGCAGTTATAACTTCTGTTCTTACAGGAACATCTTTTACGTAATGTTCAGTTCTGGTACCAGTTATTACTACTTGTTCTAATTGTAAAACATCTTCTTCCAATTCAAAAAACAATTCTGTTGCTTTTCCTGTTTTCATTTCAACTTCTTGTTCCTGTTTTTTATAGCCAATGCCCTGAGCAATAATAGTTATTTTCCCAACGGGTATATTTGCCAATTTATAATGTCCTGTGCCATCTGTCATTGTCCCAATATTGGTTCCTTTAACTAATATGTTTATGTAGGGGATATGTTCACCTTTACATTTTACATCTCCAAATAACATAGCATCTGTTTTTTCTTGCGATTTAACTTGCATGCTACATATTAGCACAAAAGTCAGTATTAATAATTTTTTCATTTTACCTTTTTTTTAATTTTTATTTAGATTAATTCTAAATGCAAAATAAGAGGAAAGTAGAAAAGTACACAATCACATAAAAAGAGGAAATTATGAGCCTTTAATCATCATTAATGGGGATGCAGTATGCAATACTTATAGTGTGGTTGTGTCTAATGGTGTGATTTTCTTTGAAATAGCGTAAATTGTCAAACCCGATAAGCTTTTTATCCCTGTTTTTTCTATTATGTTTTTTCGGTGGCTGATTACAGTATGAATGCTGATATTTAGTTTCTCAGCAATCCCTTTATTTGATAAGCCTTTTACAAGTTGAATCAGCACATCAATTTCCCTTTCAGAGAGTTGTTCTTGTGGGTTAATGTTGCAATTGCATTTATTGAAAGTCCTATTTAATTTCTGAGTAATTATTTCAATAGGGTCTGAAATTGAGATAGTTTCATTGAATTTTTTAAGCAGTCCATTATCAAAATAAGAATAAATCAAGCCAAACCATGAAATATCGGGGTGATGTTTCTTTAGTTTAGCAAAATCGTTCAACCTGTTTTGTAATACTATCGGATTTATAATTACAATATTGATGCTTTCCTTTAGAGTTAAGCTGCTTAATTCATCAAAATCATTTATTCGATACAAATAAAAGTGTTTTTCCGCTTTTAACAATAGAGTTGAAAGCCCTTCATAGATAATATTTGAAGGTTCAATAACAGCAATATTTATTCGGCATTTATCCATTCAACCGTTGTTTTTCAACTTTAGCAATAAGAGGCAATAAAATCATTTCTTCAATCATTGAATGGATTTTTAAATCAAATTCCAGTTCAAAAAGGGAGTAAAGAAACTTCCTTCTGACAGTCAAATCATTTTTTATTGCAATATGCTTCAATAGTAAGTTTTTTAAGTCAGATAGTTTTGTTTCAATATCAGAATGGTGTTCTTTGTATTCTCGAACTGAAAATTTTGATGTTTGGTGAATGGTTTCGGTCTCTATTAATTGACAGAAGTATGGGAAGGCAATTTGTTCTTCATAATCAAGATGTTCTAAAACTTCTTCAAAATAATCGTTAAAAAATCTTTCAATCAATATAATATCATTTGTATTATGTTTATCGTGTAGTTTAATAAGGTATTCCTTTATTTCGGGGTATTTATCAACTTTATAAAAACGATGGCTGTTTTTTAATAATTTTATGATTATGGCAATATCATTTATTGAACATATTTCTTCTTTATTGGGATAGAAACCGTTATAAAGGTTACTGATTACTAAAAAAACGGATTGGTTAATGTTGTTATCCTTACACAACTGGAATACGGTTTTATCTCCAACGGCAAAATCAATCTCTAAATGTTCCAAAAGCAGTAATAATGAGTGATTCTCATTTATTAAATCCGACATTTTCATTTCCGGTTTGATGTATGTTTTATGTGTTTGATACATTTTATTTTTTTCTCAAAAATACATTTTTTGTTGTTAATCAAGCAATCAATAATTGTTTTATATCGTCAGCATATTAATCAATGGCGGGTCGG
>JAUWKH010000361.1 GCA_030614305.1 Bacteroidota bacterium | reverse complement strand
CCTTCATATCTCATAAAATAATGTTCAATGTCAGCTTCAATAAACATTTTGCCTTTAACTTTAAATCCGTTTCTTAAATAAAAATTCAAAGCATTTATCTGTGAATGAATGTAAATATATTTTGATAGGGGAATAACATCTTTTAAAACAAATTTCAGAAGCTTTGTTCCGATTCCTTTATTACGATATTCTTTTAATATGGCAAAACGTTCAAGTTTTATTCCTCTTTTTGTTTCACGCCGGCGGGCTGTTGCAACAGGGATTTTTTCAAGATAGACCAAATAATGTTGTGCATTGTCTTCAAATTCATCATATTCCAAATCAGGGTCAACTTTTTGTTCTATAACAAAAACTTTCTCTCGAATGGCAAAAGCAATTTTTGCAAGTTTTTTATCTTTTGATGTAAATCGAATTATTTCCATAAGGCTAAAACAAGATAAAAGACAAAAGCGACACAAAGTCCATACGGATTTACTTCGTTTCATTAGCCCGCATGGGTAAAAAGATAAAAGTAAAATTTACTTTGGGTCGTATGCCCATTTCAAATAAATTGAACCCCAGGTGAAACCACCACCGAATGCTGATAAAATAATATTATCACCTTTTCTTAATTGGTTTTCCCATTCCCAAAGGCAAAGAGGAATAGTTGCAGAAGTGGTGTTTCCATATCTTTGGATATTTATCATTACCTGATCTTTTCTGATTCCCATTCTCCGCGCAGTTGCTTCAATAATTCTTAAATTTGCCTGATGGGGAACAAGCCACGTAATATCTTCTGATTTTAATCCGTTTTTTTCCATTATTTCAACCGAAACATCAGCCATTTTTGTAACAGCAAATTTAAATACTGCCTGTCCTTCCTGGAAAACAAAATGTTCTTTTGCATCAATGGTTTCGTGAGTAGCGGGTTTAACAGAACCACCGGCTTTTTGGTGTAAATGTATTCTTCCTGAGCCATCGGTTCGAGCAATAAAATCCATAATACCTACATTTTCAGTAGTAGGTTCTAATAATATTGCACTACCGGCATCACCAAAAAGCACACATGTTGTACGGTCAGTATAATCAACTATTGATGACATTTTATCAGCACCAACAACTATAACTTTTTTATACATACCGGTTTCAATATATTGAGCTGCAGTGATGAGTGTATAAAGAAGTCCTGAACAAGCCGCATTTATATCAAAACTAAAAATATTATTTAATCCTGCTTTATCACAGATTATATTTGCAGTAGCAGGGAAAAGCATATCCGGTGTAGCTGTGGCACAAATAAGCAAATCAATTTCATCCGGAGAAGTTCCTGATTTTTCAAGCAGACCCTTCACTGCTTCAGCTCCAAGGTCAGATGTCCCTTTTCCATTGCCTTTTAAAATATGCCTTTCTTTTATTCCTGTTCTGGTTGTTATCCATTCGTCGGATGTATCAACCATTTTTGATAATTCACCATTCGTAAGTAGATAATCAGGAACCCATCCGTTTATAGAGGTTATTGCAGCCCGTATTTTTGTCATTTTAAATAAATTTTAAAAACCTTCAAATTTAACTTTATTTTTAACTAAAGTTATTTACTTAAAACTTTTTGTATTTTTTGTGAAAGTCCGGCTTCATGAATTTCTTTTGACAATAGCAACATATTTTTAATTGCAAGTGCACTTGAAATTCCGTGTCCGACTACCACTGATGAATTTATACCCAGTATTGGTGTACCACCGTAATTTTCATAATTAAAACGGTCTATATAATTGTCCGTTATTCCTCTTTTTTTCATGAATCTATACAAAGATTCAATTTGTTTTAGAACAACATTACCTGTAAACCCGTCACATACAATCACATCAGCTTTATCTTTTAAAAAGTCACTTCCTTCAATGTTTCCAATAAAATTAAAAATTTTTGAATCTTTCATTATTTGAAAAGCAGTTTGACTCAGAAGATTTCCTTTTTCTTCTTCTTCTCCAATATTCAATAATCCTACTTTGGGATTTTCTATACCATGAACATGTTGTGCATATATTGATCCTAAAATTGCAAACTG
>JAUWKH010000412.1 GCA_030614305.1 Bacteroidota bacterium | reverse complement strand
TAGCGATGTAATTAATGATAAAGTCGGAAACAAAGTTCCCAGAACGCTTGAATTTTGTATAATACCTCAAACCAGAGAAAATCTTCTTAGTAACCTGAAACTTAAATATCACACTGATAATTATAATCGTTATGTCAAACCATTGATCGAATTGGGGTGGCTTGAAATGACAAAACCTGACTTAACAAGCAAGAATCAAAAATATCGCACAACAGAACGAGGGAAAATACTAATGCAAATCATTTCAAGGAGCAAAGATGCTGGAAAATAAAATCAAAGAAATACTGCAGCGAAATCAAGATATTAGAATTATCTTCTTTTTTGATACCAATAAATCGAGGTATGAGGAATTTCAGAACCTTAAAATAGAAAATTTAGAAAAAATTGAAGTGGATGAAAAGTATTTCAGTCTGAAAAACCGGTTGGAATACGAATTGATAGATCAAAAAGTTATCCTTTATCACCCGTTTAAGAAGCCCGTTGGAGTTGAATGGCATAAATACCCTTTATTGGGTTTGTATTACGCCAATAAAGAACTTTTACTGGATGATGTAGGGGAGTTTATGAGGAATATGGCTTATCCCATTCCCACGAGCAACTTGTAAGAAAATACATCCGTCAGCTTAAAACAAAAAACTACCAGCGTAAGCTGGCCAATATCCTTGAACCTTCGCAATTTAAAGAACCAAACTTGAAGCAGGGATTTGTTTCGGTTTTATTAAGGTTTAACCGGGTAACAGAAAAAAATCTTTTGCTTACCAGGTTATTTGAATTGTCATTAAGCCATTCCGAATTTGAAGACACTGTGGTTAAATTAAGGGCAGGAGAGCTGGAAGAAGAAGTTTGTAAGTGGTTGTCCGTTTTATTTGGCTCAGAGGTTAAGGAATTAAAGATTGAGACAATTCGGGAATTAGTTAACAAATTCAAATACAACCTGTTGTTGGCGAACATCAACGAGACCTCTGAAAAAGATCCTTATGCCAAACTTAAGTCTTCCCGGCCTTCAGAGGTTAACAGGATGCTTTCGTTGATGAATGACTGGAGAAATGATTCTAAGCTTTTAAAAAGTTTTGACCTCGTAATGGAACAAACCGGTTCTGCTATTGACCCGTTTAAAATTATGGCTGTTTATGGAAACAAAGTTGAGTACGGTTATTATTCCGATTTGATGGTTAATGAAATTTTCAAGCACTTGCTGACAGACCTTGAAGACAGACCCGCCGATATTAAAGTGGATGCTCTTAATTGGATAGAAAATATCGGACGCAATGAAAAACTAAGATGTATGTTTAATTATCTTTTTCATCATGCATCATTTCTTGAAATACTGAATGATAATAAAAGTTTTGTATTCGATACATTAAACCAATACGTTGAAAAGTACACTTCTGAACTATATAAAATAGATTACCATTATCGTAAAGCTGTAAAATATTACAATGAATTGCCGGTTGATGGTCCGGATACTGATGCTGAAACGAAAAAATCCTTTCAGTTACTGAATAAAAGTTATGATCGCTTTCTA
>JAUWKH010000220.1 GCA_030614305.1 Bacteroidota bacterium | reverse complement strand
GAACATATACTTTAAAAGTTACGGATGAAGCCCTTTGTCAATCCCTTACAGAACCGTATGATCTTGTAAATGTTGGCGGGTCATTTATTGATGAAGTTGAAATCTTGGATGCGTATTGTGAATTATCCAATGGAAGCATTGAAATTGCAGTTTCGGGCGGATATGGTAATATTCAATATTCAATAGATAATGGTAATAGCTGGCAGGGAAATAATATGTTTAGTAATATTTCTTCCGGAATATATAATATTTGGATAAGAGATGAAATTGATTGTATTACACTTTATTCAGGTAATCCGGTAGTTATTGAAAATTATGGTGAGCAGATAATTGCACAGGCGTCAAGTAATACGCCTGTTTGCGAAGGTGATGATCTGCAAATGATATGTGATATTGACAATGCTTCATATTTGTGGGAAGGTCCTGACAGCTTTATAAGTACGGTTCAAAATCCTGTTATTAATAATGTAAATTTATCTGATGCAGGAACTTATTCGGTTAAAGTTACAACAAGTCCGTATAATTGCAGCGATTCTGTTTTAACAGATGTTGAAGTATTAGTGAGTTATGCAGTTGAAATAAGCATAACTGTTTCAGAAAATCCAATATATCCCGGATATTCGGTTGTATTTACTGCAATAGCACAGAATCCGGGCAGTAATCCGGTTTATGAATGGATGATTGACGGAACAATTGTTCAGTCAGGTTCATCAAACACCTTTACAACTTCGTCAATTTATAAAGATCAGATTGTTACTTGCAGGTTAATTCCTTCCGAACCATGTTCTACACCTAATCCTGCATTTTCAAACGAAATAATGATGAAAATGCAAGTAATAGTATTTTATTTACCAAATTCATTTAACCCTAACAGTGTCCATGGTAATAATGAATTTAAGCTAATAACCACTTCAACGAATATTCCCGGATTTACCATGTATATTTATAATAAATGGGGTCAATTGATTTTTGAAACAAATGACATAAATGAGGGCTGGGATGGAATGGTTAAAGGAAAACCCGCACCTAAGGATGTTTATGTTTGGGTTGTAAAATATTCAGATTATTCCGAAGCGGAAGGTACAGGAAATATTGTTGATAAAAAAGGAACGGTTACTTTGGTAAGATAAAAATATTGAAATTATTTTTCTTTGTAGGTTTTATAGAAATGGAATGTTTAACAGAAAAATATTTGAACAGTTTTTAAGTTATATTATTTATGAAAAAGATAATCACTTTATTGTTCTTAATCCTATTTTTAAATATAATTTTTTCAAACCTTAAAGCTCAGGTGATAAAGGGTGCGTTAATTGCCGGCTTTAACATGACACAGGTTGACGGAGATGAAGTTTACGGTTTTAAAAAATTTGGTTTTAATGTTGGTGCTGCTGCAATCATACCTGTTAAAAAAAAGTGGTCGGTAAGTCTTGAAACCATATTTTCTCAGAAAGGAGCTTATCAGCGCCCACAATATTTTGATTCACTTTATACCGGTGAATATAATTTGAAATTGAATTATGTTGAAGTTCCTGTTTTAATGCATTTTACCGAAAAGAATTTATTTTCCTTTGGTGCGGGTTTTTCATGGGGACGACTGGTTAGCTCTAAGGAAATTGAACATGGTGGTATCCAGCCACCTTACTCCGACTCAGTATATTTTAATAAAAATGATTACAATTTATTAGTGGATTTTCGTTTCAGGATTTGGAAACGATTGAAGTTTAATATCAGATATGCATACTCACTTGCAAAAATTAGGACCAGAGAATTCTATTCTCTGGCAAATACTTCGTGGTCACGAAAGCAATACAATAATGTTATCACATTTCGCTTGATTTATGTTTTTAATGAACAGCTTGAATATGTTAATAAGAAAAATAAATAATGCAAAAATCAGCAAAATACTGGATAAAAAAATTAGAACTCACAGAGCATCCTGAAGGAGGTTATTTTAAAGAAGTTTATTGTGATGATGAAGTAATAAAAAATGAACATTTACCTTCACGATTTAATAGCGATAGAAATTATTCAACAGCAATATATTACCTTCTTGACGGAAATGATTTTTCAGCTTTTCATAAAATTAAATCTGATGAGATATGGCACTTTTATACCGGCACTTCCTTAATAATTTATTTGTTTGATAAAGATGGAAATCTTAAAAAAATTGTTTTGGGAAATAATCTCGAAAAAGATGAACAGCTAATGGCAGTAATTCCGAAAGAATCATGGTTTGCTGCAAAAGTTGTTGATAATAATTCCTTTTCACTTATTGGTTGTACGGTTGCTCCCGGATTTCATTTTGATGATTTTGAACTTGGAAACAGGGAAAATCTGATTAGACAATATCCTGAACATAGTTCCCTGATAATTGAATTGACGAGAAAGTAAAAAAGTCCAAACTTGTCCGCCCGTACTGGTGGATGGATTTTACACCGCTCAATGTATAACAGTTATTTATTATAATATGGTGTTTTTTTAAAGAGGTACCTGATGGTTGCTCTATAAGCATCTCTTTGTGAACTAAAGGCAATACGGTTTTTGTTCCATATAATCCCACCTGTGTTTCCGTCAAAAACAGTTAAATCAACCACTGTTTTATATTCATCTTTTGTTGTGGCATTTTCATTTGTAATTTTTGTGGTTGTAGATTTGTTTTTATCATATTTATGTTGTTTGTTTTCAGTGGTAGTATATTCTGTATTGGATTGTGTAAGATTTACATTGATGGTTCCTTTGATGATCTCGCCAACACCCAAAATCCTTGCTAACTCAGTAATAGAATATCCCCTTATATTATCACTACTTATACCTGCCTTTATAAGAAGCTGATTTGTGGTTTCGGTTGGTTGTAGTTTTTTATTAAAACTACTCTGTTTTTTCAAATAAAATGAATAATTGAAACTTTGAGCAGCAAAACCTTCTTCCTGATTATATTCTCCATTTGCCAGGAAATTAAATGGTAAAATTGCTACAAGGTTCTGGTCAATAGGTAAATATTCCGGTTTGTCACTCTCTGCCATTACAGAAGAAGGTTGTGTAATTACCTGTGTGCGTCCGCTGACAAACACTATCTTATAGACTTCATCTTTAGATATTGTGTATTTCAGAGTTTCGCCGGGGTAAACATAAGTAATATTATCGCCTTGAATATCAGTTACTGTTGCATTAAATTCTTCTCCATTCATTTTGATGACCTTATCATATTTTTTATCCTGAGCATATAGTGAGGTAGATAATAGCAGCATAAGAAATGATAAGACGAGTAGTCCAAATGTTTTAATTGTTGCTTTCATAATTTTGTTTTTTTGCAAATATAATGAATTTTAGTTCGGACTTGAATTTTGTTCTCCTGCCAATAGCCGTTCATGAAATAACCGTGCTTCCTGTAAAAAATATTCAGCAATTGGAAGTGATAAGGGATTATCGTAATCCATTCTTTCGGGGTGCCACTGAACTGCAATAAGGAAAGGTTTTCCATGAGGTTCTTTCCATTCAATGGCTTCAATCAAACCATCGTTAGAACGGGCAGTTACTTTAAATTTATCTGCAAGTTTATCCACAGCCTGATGATGGTTGCTATTGACAATACCGGAATTAATATTGCTTGCCCAAAACAATTTTGAACCCGGTTCAATATTAACATTATGGAAACAATTTTTAGTGTCTTTACACCTGTGAGCCACAACTGTGTCAAAATCGGAAGGAATATCAACAATGAGGCTTCCACCCATTGCTACATTTAAAATTTGTTCTCCGCGGCAAATTCCAAGTATCGGAATATTCAAATCCATTGCTTTTTTAATTAAAGCAAATTCTAAAGT
>JAUWKH010000179.1 GCA_030614305.1 Bacteroidota bacterium | reverse complement strand
ATTGTTTACTGCTTCACCTATCAATGTAGCTGAAGTACAATCAATTATTTTAACATTCACATAATCTCCGGTTTTAAAATCTTTTTTCGGAAATACCACCACTTTGTTTTGACTGTTTCTGCCTGATAATTTTTGGTCTGATTTTTTTGAAACACCTTCAACCAAAACCCTGAATGTTTTACCAATATCTTTTAAATTACTTTCTTTTGATAGCTTTTGCTGAAGCTCAATTATTTCTTTCAGTCGCCTGCCTTTAGTTTCATCAGGAATATCATCTTTAAATTTTTCAGCAGCCATAGTGCCCTTACGTTCGGAATATTTAAACATAAAAGCATAATCATAAGCTGCCCACGTCATTAATGAAAGTGTTTGTTTATGATCATCTTCGGTTTCACCACAAAAACCTGTGATAATATCTGTTGATATTGCACAACCCGGAATAAATTTCCTGATAGCTTCAATACGATTAATATACGACTGTCGTGTATATTTACGATTCATTAATTCAAGAACTCTTGTGCTTCCCGACTGGACAGGCAAATGGATAGCATTACAAATATTTTCATATTTTGCCATAGTTTGAAGCAATTCATCTGAAATATCCTTCGGATGAGAAGTTGCAAAACGAACTCTTAACTGAGGATTAACCAATGCAACCTTTTCAAGTAATTGAGCAAAATTTACATTACCTTCCCCTTTCCAATTATAAGAATTTACATTTTGACCAAGCAAAGTAACTTCCCTGTAACCTTGTTTAAATAAGTCATTTGCCTCATTAATTATTGTTTGGGGGTTTCTGCTTCTTTCCTTACCTCTTGTATAAGGAACAACACAATAAGAACAAAAATTCTGGCATCCCCTCATAATTGAAATAAATGCAGATACTTTATTGTCGCCAAACTTTACAGGATTAATATCTGCATAAGTTTCTTCGGCTGATAAAAGTACATTTACAGCTTTTTGACCGCTTTCAACTGTTGCCATCAAGTCAGGCAGGTAGCGGTATGCATCTGGTCCGGCAATTATATCAATAATTTCTTCTTCTTCAAAAAGTTTTGATTTTAAACGTTCAGCCATGCAGCCTAAAATGCCAATTTTTAAATGTGGATTATTTTTCTTTTGGGCGTTTAATTCTTTCAGCTTTTTTCTAACTCTTTGCTCGGCATTATCCCTGACAGAACATGTATTGATAAAAATTATATCAGCTTCAGAAATTTTATTTGTTAATTCAAAATTATTATTAATCATAACAGAGCCAATAATCTCACTATCGGAGAAATTCATCTGGCAACCGTAAGTTTCTATATATAATTTTTTTTTATGATTCACATTAAAAAATTTCTGCATTAAAATTTATTTCAAAAACCATGTAATAAAATTACCCTGATTTAATTAAATATCAAATAATTACTTCAGATTGGGGGATGCAAAATTAATTAAAAACTTACGTTGATATAAAATTTATTTCATTTAAAAGTAAAATACTTTTGGATTTTAAAAATTTAATTGTTTTACTTTTGCACCCAAAATCAAAGAATATTAATAAATTTAATACATTTTAAAAATGGCAAAAAATCTTGTTATTGTTGAGTCACCTGCAAAAGCAAAGACTATTGAAGGATTTTTAGGTAAAGATTTTCTTGTTAAGTCAAGTTTTGGGCATGTAATGGACTTGTCGAAAAAGAAATTGAGTGTTGATATAGAAGACGGATTTGTTCCTAAATATGAAATATCTCCTGATAAAAAGAAAATTGTATCTGAATTAAAAAAATATGCTGATGATGCCAAAACTGTTTGGTTAGCTTCGGATGAAGACCGTGAAGGAGAAGCCATTGCATGGCATTTGGTTAATGCGTTAAAGTTAGATGAGAAAAAAATTAAAAGAATTGTATTTCATGAAATTACAAAATCAGCAATTACCAAAGCAATTGAAAACCCACGTGGTATTGATAAAAATCTTGTTGATGCTCAACAGGCACGAAGAGTTTTAGACAGGCTTGTGGGGTATGAATTATCTCCGCTTTTATGGAAAAAAGTTAAACCGGCATTATCTGCCGGACGTGTTCAGTCTGTTGCAGTTAGATTAATTGCTGAAAGAGAAGAAGATATAAATAAATTTAAAAGTAAATCATCTTATAATATTACTGCTAAATTTGACATAAATAATGATTTCGGAAAATCAATACTATTTGCCGAACTCTCAAAAAGATTCAACACAAAAAATGAAGCAATAGAATTTCTTGAAAAGTGCAAGCCTGCTGAATTTACAATTGCAGATATTGAAACCAAACCCACAAAAAAGTCTCCGGCACCCCCTTTTACAACTTCCACCTTACAGCAGGAAGCCAGCAGAAAGCTTGGTTTCTCTGTTGCAAATACTATGCGAGTAGCTCAGCAACTTTATGAGTCGGGAAAGATTACTTATATGAGAACTGATTCGGTTAATTTGTCAAACCTTGCCCTTGCAATGGCAAATAAAGAAATAAAAGAATCTTTTGGTGAAAAATATGCAAAAACCAGAAAGTATTTTACTAAAACCAAGGGTGCACAGGAAGCTCACGAGGCAATTCGTCCTACATATTTTAATGTAAAAAAAGTTGAAGGAGATAATGCCCAGAAACGACTGTATAATCTTATCTGGAAAAGAACAATTGCTTCACAAATGAGCGATGCTTTATTAGAGAAAACAAATGTGACAGTCAATATATCAAACCTTAAAGAAAAATTTATCGCAAAGGGTGAAGTAATCAAATTTGACGGTTTTTTAAAAGTTTATTTTGAAACATCCGACCAGGAAAACCAAGAGGAACAAAAAGGTGTTTTACCACCTTTAAGAATCGGTGAAAAATTATTGAGAAACGAAATTATTGCTGAAGAAAAATTCACACAACAACCTCCGAGATATTCAGAGGCAAGCTTAGTTAAAAAAATGGAAGAGCTTGGAATAGGACGTCCTTCAACATATGCCCCCACAATTTCAACTATTCTGAGAAGGGAATATGTTGTTAAAGAAGATAAACCCGGAATTCAAAGAAATTACATTTTTATTTCTTTAAAAAAGGATTCTATAACTGATGAAATTAAAATCGAAAAATCAGGCTATGAAAAAGCCAAACTTTTCCCTACGGACATTGGAATATTAGTAAACAAATTTTTACTCCAATATTTTGATAACATTATAGATTATAACTTTACTGCCAGTGTTGAGAAAGAATTTGACGAAATAGCCGAAGGACAAAAGATATGGAATGAAATGATAGGTGAATTTTATGGGCCATTTCACAATAAAATTGATAATACACTTGAAAATTCAAAAAAATTCAGCGGTGAAAAACTGCTTGGCCTGGACCCCAAAACAGGGAAAAATATATTTGTGAAGATCGGAAGGTTCGGTCCCATAGTTCAACTTGGAGAAACTGACGACGATGATAAACCCAAATTTGCAGGATTAAAAAAAGGGCAAAGCATAGAAACTATCACACTCGAAGAAGCTCTTGAACTATTCAAATTCCCAAGAAATATCGGCAAATACGAAGATATTGACTTGACTATAGCTATAGGCAGATTCGGTCCTTACGTGATGCATAATAAATTGTTTTATTCTCTGGCAAAAACAGATGATCCCACTACAATTACACAGGTAAGAGCAGTTGAATTAATTGAAGAAAAGAGAAAAAAAGCAAAAGAAAATATTATCAGGGAATTTAAAGAAGATAATTCTGTTAAAGTGTTAAGGGGAAAATATGGACCTTATCTTTCAATAAAGAAAAAGAATTTTAAAATTCCCAAAGAAATGAATCCCGAAGAGCTAACTCTTGAAGACTGTCTGAAAATAGCTGAAGACCCTAAAAATGTACCTAAAAAAAGATTTTCAAAAAAAAGAAAATAATGGATATTGAAATATATTTTAAACCAATTGATCTAACAGGCTATGAATATGCAGAGAAATCCCATCGCAGAAGATTGGGAGATGTTGTAAAAAGTTATAACACTGCATCCGGTTTTCCTGATTTGGATAATATTGATATTGCAATTATTGGAATTAAGGAAGACAGGAATGCAATAAATAATGAAGGATGTGCAGATGCTCCTGATAATATCAGAAAAAAACTGTATAAACTTTTTGAAGGAGGAAATAGAACTAAAATAGCCGATTTGGGCAATATTAAAAAAGGCAATACAATTAATGACACTTATTTTGCAGTAACTTCGGTTGTTTCCGAATTATTAAAAAATGATATTATTCCGATACTTATCGGTGGAAGTCACGACCTTACTTATGCAAATTATCAGGCTTATGGAAGTCTGGAGCAGGTAATAAATATTGTTGCTGTAGATTCGGTATTTGACCTTGGGAAATCCGAAGAAGATTTTAATTCACAATCATATTTAAGTAAAATAATTTTACACCAACCGAATTATCTTTTTAATTATACCAATATCGGTTATCAAACATATTTAATTGATCAGGAAGCAATAGGTTTGATGAAAAATTTATTTTTTGATATTTATCGTTTAGGAAATGTAAGGGCGAATAT
>JAUWKH010000301.1 GCA_030614305.1 Bacteroidota bacterium | reverse complement strand
TCAACCTGACAGGTTACGATATTTAGTAGCTTAAGCACAGGAAGGATATTCATTTTAAAAACAAAATGCCTTAGGCATGTTCTGTTTGTAACACAGGACGGAAGTCCTGTGGATAAAGAAAACCAAGCTAAAAAGTCCCATCGGGACGACCTGATAATAATGAGTTCATATCGCCACTTATCCGTAGAATCTATTCTTCGTACTTAAAAAATTTGCAAATTTTATAAAAATTAAATCCAACTATTGAACAAATTTGTTAATTAATCAGGTTAAATCTTTACTTTTGCTTTTTTTTGAAAATACAATAAATTCAATGAGAAGGATTCTTTTATTATTTCAGGCAACATTTATTTTTATAATTTTTCAGTCAAGTTTAATTAATGACATCAATGCATTTAATCTTAACTCAAAACCTTTTTTGATTAAAAATGATTCAACATGGGTGGATTCGGTTTTTAATTCATTAAGCACTGACGAACGTATAGCGCAGTTATTAATCGTCAGAGCCAATAATCCTGGTGAAGATTATTTTGATCATATTGATAAATACATTAAGGATTATAATATTGGTGGAGTAACTTTTTTTAAATCATCACCTTTAAAGCAGGCATTACAAACCAACTTATGGCAAAGTATTGCAAAGACCCCGCTTTTTATTTCAATTGATGCCGAATGGGGGCTCGGAATGCGATTGGACAGCACAATTTCTTTTCCTTTTCAGATAACTTTAGGTGCTATTAAAAATGACAGTCTAATTTATGAAATGGGTTCTGAAATCGCAAAACAATGCAAGCGTCTTGGAATCCAAATGAACTTTGCTCCTGTTGTTGATATTAATTGCAATCCGAAAAATCCGGTTATCAATAGCAGGTCATTCGGTGAAGACAGAACAAATGTTTCGGATAAAGGTTTAGCTTACATGAAGGGACTTCAGGATAATGGAATTATTGCTGTTGCCAAACATTTTCCCGGACATGGCGACACTGAAACCGATTCACATAAAACACTTCCTGTCGTAAATCATTCTAAAGAAAGACTGGATTCATTAGAATTATACCCATTTAAAAAATTGATAAATAATGGATTGGATGGAATTATGATTGCACATTTATATCTGCCATCTTATGAATCTCAGGAAAATACAGCTACTACTCTTTCTAAGCCCGTTGTTACAGGAATCTTAAAAGATAAAATGAATTTTAAAGGACTTATAGTTACTGATGCCCTTGATATGAAAGGAGTAACAAAATATTTTAAACCCGGCAATATTGAAGTCAAAGCTCTTGAAGCAGGAAACGACATCCTGCTTTTACCATCTGATGTACCAAAAGCAATTAAAAAAATCAAAAAAGCAGTAAAAAAAGGAATAATCTCCCAATCGGATATTGACGAAAAATGTAAAAAAATCTTAAAATTTAAATATAAATCAGGACTGAATAATTTTAAACCTGTTAAAACCGAAAATTTATATCAAGACCTGAAAAATAATAAAGCTGAATTTATAAAACAAAAACTTTATGAATCGGCTATTACTATTGTAAAAAACAATAATGAACTGATACCATTAATAAATCTTGATACTTTAAAAATTGCTTCGGTTACAATAGGTGAAACGGAAGTTAATCATTTTCAAAAGATGATTGGGAATTATGCAAAAATTGATAATTATTCTCTAATGGATGAAGCAACTGAACAGGAATTCAATTTATTATCAACACAGTTATTAAAATATAATTTGGTAATTATCAGTATTCACGGTACAAATATTTTTGCCTCTAAAGATTTCGGTATTAGCACACAAACTATTGATTTTATAAATTCCATCAGAAAACATCAAAAAATCATTCTTAATATATTTGCAAATCCTTATTCTCTTGCCAGATTTTATGACACGGATAATATTGAAACATTAATAATTTCTTATCAGGATAATCAGGTTTCACATGAAATTTCCGCTCAAATTATTTTTGGCGGAATAGCAGCAAAGGGCAAATTGCCGGTAACTGCTTCATTTGATTTTCCAATAAACACAGATTTTAAAACAGATAAAATCCGGTTGAAATACACAGTTCCTGAAGAATTCAATATTCAGGCTAACGATATTTATATTATTGATTCAATTGCAATATCCGGTATTGAGAATAAAGCATACCCTGGCTGCCAGATAATTGCAGGAAAAGACGGTAAAATATTTTACAATAAAACATTCGGAAGTTTTACTTATCAAAATAAAATTCCGGTCAAAAAAGAAAATTTATACGACCTTGCATCATTAACTAAAATTGCTGCAACCACCATTGCAATAATGAAACTTTCTGATGAAGGCAAAATTGATATTGATCAGCAAGCAAGTAAATATCTTCCATATCTTAAAGGAACTGACAAAGAAAAAATTATAATCCGTGAATTGTTAGCTCATCAGGCAAAATTCCAGTCATGGATACCTTATTTTAAATCAACATTAATTGACGTAAAACTTGACACACTGATATATAATGATAAAATTTCAGAGAATTTCCCTGTAAGAGTTGCAGAAAATATTTATATCCGAAAAAACTACTTCTTTAATATTATTGATAGTATTATCCAATCACCGCTAAGGGAAAATAACAACTATAAATACAGCGACTTAGGATTTTATTTACTTAAAGAAATTATTGAGAACATCACAAATCAACCGATCGAAGATTATGTAAATGAAAATTTTTACAAACCTCTTGGTTTAACAACTCTAACATTTTTGCCCCGAAGCAAGTTTGAATTATCAAGAATTGT
>JAUWKH010000233.1 GCA_030614305.1 Bacteroidota bacterium | reverse complement strand
TGTTGATAATCCTTTTCACCAAAATATGATTTATCAGGTTTTATGATTTCAAATAATTTGTTAACAACAATAGCCACTCCGCTAAAATGCCCGGGCCTGTGCTTCCCTTCCATAACTTTTTCCAGATATCCGAAATCATACCTGGTTCTTACAGGAGCAGGGTACATTTCTTTAACAGATGGAGAAAATAAAAGATCACAACCGGTTTTTTCTAATTTTGAAATATCATTTTCTAAATTTCTCGGGTATTTTTCAAGGTCTTCACGGTTGTTGAATTGGATTGGATTCACAAAAATACTACACACAACAAAGTCATTTTCATTTTTTGCTTTTCTAATGAGCTCAAGATGACCTTCGTGTAATGCTCCCATTGTAGGAACAAATCCTATTGACAGGTTTTGCAACCGGATATTGTTTAAATACTTTTTAGTATTTATGATTGTATTTATGATTTTCATTCAGAATGTAAAATCAGCTACTTGATTTTTTTCAAAATATCTTTTTCAAGACTTCTTTTGGGAGATTCAACTATACGCCCGATTTCTTTGCCATCGCGATAAAAAATAAATGTAGGGATTAATTTGATTTCCAGATCACTAATATCAGTGATATAGGTTTGTTTTTTTGTATCAACACCAATTAATGATATGTTTTTTTCATTGAAATTTGCCAGATCCATAATTTTAAAAAATCGCGGTAATTGTAATTCGGTATCGCTGCACCATGTGCCTAATACAACTGTAATTGTAACACCATTTAAATGTTCCTTGATTTTTTCAATAACAGAGGCACTGGGATTATATTCTTTATATTTAGCAATAAAATTAAAACCGAAATTACCTGTTTTCAGTCCTTTCCGGTTACATTTTCCGATAAGTACATTATCACCGGCCTTTTCATCATAAATTTTTCTATTTTGTGTCTGAGAAGATAAGGTTACGCCGGATATTAGAAATAAGGCAATTAAAATACTTTTTAAATTCATAATATGCTTTTTTGGGGATTAAAATAAATTTTCGCAAAGATAAATTAAATTGGAACATTATAGAAATTTGTGTAAATATAACTAATCAGCTAAATAAAATATTGTAACATAATAAAAAGATTACCGCAAAGAACGCTAAAATTCGCAAAAAGAAATTTATTCTTAGTATTTTCAAATCAAAAGTTTAATAATATTTGCGTATTTTAAAAAAAGCTGGTTAGCGGTTTCAAACCGCTTACCAGCTAAAAATATACTAAAACTTGATGAAGACTCAGAGATGTATCAACTCCTTCCTCAACATATTCATGGCGGTTAAAGCTGCTTTGCGAATATTCCTTCCGCGGTGTTCACCGAATAAATATTTTTTTGCAATTACTTTTTTACCGGGAGTTGCAATAGCAATCCAGGTTGTTCCAACAGGTTTTTTTTCTGTTCCGCCATCAGGTCCTGCAATGCCTGATGTTGCAATAGCATAATCAGTTTCGAATATTTTTTGAACTCCCAATGCCATTTCAGTAACCACCTGCTTGCTAACCGCACCATTATCAATTAAAGTTTTATTTTTTACACCAAGTAAATTTTCTTTAATTTGGTTTGAATAAGCAATTACCGAACCTGTATAATAATTTGAACTTCCCGGAACACTTGTAATAAGATGAGAAATGTATCCTCCTGTGCAGCTTTCAGCAGTTGAAAGAGTTTGATTTTTTTCTTTTAATAATTTCCCGATAATTTCTTCAAGAGTATCTTCTTCATATCCGAAAATTAAATCAGGGATAATTTCCTGCAATTTTCCTGAAAAAGAATCCATCTCTTGTATTAGCTTTTCTTTATTGTTCCCTTTAGCTGTTAATCTTAATCGAACAATGCCTGGCTGTGGCAGGTATGCAAGACTAAAATATTCAGGCAGGTTTTTCTCCCAGTCAGAAATTATTTCAGTTAAGAATGATTCGCCAATGCCTTGAGTTAAAATAGTTTTATGGAGAATAAAACCTGTTTTATAAAACTTTCTGAGTCTTGGAATTACTTGTCCGGTTATCATAGGTTTCATTTCAAAAGGAACACCCGGCATTGAAACAAATATTTTCCTATCTTTATTGAACCACATTCCCGGTGCTGTTCCATTTTTATTTTTCAACGGAATACAATTTGCAGGTAGCTCGGCTTGTTGCCTGTTCAGTTCGGTTACATTAAATCCTCTAGCTTTGAATAATTCACGTATTTGTTCGTAAGCTTCATTATTAAAAACCAATGAAGTATTGAAAAATTCGCAAAGTGTCTGTTTTGTTATATCATCCTTTGTTGGTCCTAAGCCGCCTGTGATCAAAATAATATCTGATCTTAAAAATGCCCGGGCAAGGATTTTAAGGATATGTTCTCTTTTATCTGAAATTGTTGTGATTTGCTGAACTTCAATCCCTGCAAGATTTAATTGTTCGGCTATCCATGAAGCATTTGTGTTAACAACCTGACCGATTAATAATTCATCACCAATAGAAATAATTTCTGCAATCATAGCACAAAGATAAAAGACATCCATACGGACTCCTGAAGCGAAGCTAACCCGTCTGGGCGTTGGTCGAAAGTATAAAGACAAAAGTATAAACTATTTCCTTAAATTTGCATTTTAAAAAAATAAATTGATGGAAAAATTAAAAGAATCTCAGTTAATAATTAATCCTGATGGTACAATTTATCATTTAAAGCTAAGACCTGAAAATATAGCTGAGACAATAATAGTTGTAGGGGATCCTCAAAGAGTTCAGAAAGTCTCAAAACATTTTGATAAAATAGAATTTAAAAATCAAAACCGCGAAATTATTACACACACCGGTTATCTTAATAAAAAGCGATTAACGGTTATTTCATCAGGTATGGGACCTGATAATATTGATATTGTTTTAAATGAGCTGGATGCCTTGGTAAACATTGATTTGAAAAAAAGGATTAAGAAATCAACACATACTTCTTTGAATATTATCAGATTGGGAACTTCAGGCGCCATCCAATCTGACATTCCGATTGATTCATTCGGATTATCAACTTATGGATTAGGACTTGACGGACTTTTAAATTTTTATCTGATTAATAAAGATATTCTTGAAAATGATATGATGAATGCTTTTATAAAACATACTCATTGGTCGGATAAATTACCCAAACCTTATGTTGTTAAATGCTCAGAAAGTTTAGCAGAAAAAATCGGCAAGGGAATGATAAAAGGAATTACAGCTACGGCTCCGGGATTTTACGGGCCACAAGGCCGGGTACTCAGGCTTAAACTTCAATACCCCGACCTGAATAAAAAAATTGAAACATTTAGTTTTAATAACGAAAGAATTATCAACTTTGAGATGGAAACCTCTGCTTTATATGGTCTTGGAAAATTATTAGGACATAATATAATTACCGTTTGTGCAATAATTGCTAACAGAGTAAATGAAAAATACAGCAAAAATCATAAAAAACCTATTAAAAAACTGACTGAATTGTTGTTGGAAAGATTGACATGAGGTTATTTTGATAAATAAGCAGAAAAGCTGGTTAGCGGTTATTTTCAGTTTACCGGCTTACACTAATTTTAAATTGTTTAACCAAGTAAAATTATCAGAAAGTTATTAATTTCAAAACCGCTTACCAGCTAACCCAATATTTTTATTATCTTTGTAACAGTTTAATACTTATAAAGTATTCTAAATAAT